>JACQEA010000330.1 GCA_016200825.1 Chloroflexota bacterium
GTTGTTGCGGCACGAATTGACTGACCAAACTGGACACATCACACGCGAGCAACATCAGCGCGGCGGCAAGCCACACGATCAAAAATTTTTTGTTCATCATTCTCCTCCTTGAGGCAAATCTAAATCATCTGCGCGTTTTTGACAATGCCTCTCTACTCCCATTTCTTAATCGCGCGATTAGGGCGCGCGCAATTGAAACGGCTCGCTGTTTGCGGGCGCGCGGATGTTGATCGCGGCGTTATTGAAATCCCAAACGTGAATCGTCAATTTCAAATTTCCTTTTTCAGAAATGCTCGCGACTTTGTGCGCGGCGACATCTATCATTAATTGATGTAACGCGCCGTCGTCGCACAACCACATTTTCATTTCGGCTTGCTCAACGAATTCAAACGCGTTGTTCGGCGCATCCAATCCTAATGCTCTGCCAATTCCCGCGTCCGCGAGCGACCCCGGGCGATAACTCCACACCGCGCAATTGATTCCGTCCAGAGTTTCGCGCGCCGACGCGGAAAAATTTTGCGTCAAGCCGGTCGCGGCAATCGCGGCAAGAATTTCTTCCGGCGCGAACGGATAACGGACCGCGTCCGCCAGATCCGGCGTGATGGAATACCATTTGCTAATGTTAGGCACGCCCAACGCGCGCGCGCCTTTGACAAAATGCTGACCACCCACTTCAATCAATTCGATATTTTCCGCGCCCAGTTGATACATGCTCTGCGCGTCGTCGCCATTCTGGACGCTCTGCAAATTCAAACCAAACGCCGGGGCATTTCCAATTTTCACATTCAACGTCATCGTCACGCGATAAATTTTCGCGGCGAGAGTTTTGTTCAACGCCGCGAGTAACGGCGCGCGCGTCGGTGATGGAATCGCGGGAACGACGAGCGAAGGCGATGGGATCGCGATTGAAATTTTGGGAGACGCATTCGGGGTTGCGATTGCAATCGTCGCGGTTGCAATTGGAATCGGAGTTGATTCGTCGGATTCAATTATGATCGGAGTCGGCGCGGCGGTGCAACCTGCGAGCCAGAGAGATAACACCAGAATTTTTTTCATTCCGCAAGTTTATCCGAATAATTCAATTTGACAATCTTGAATCGCGGCGGAGAAGACTGTGTGTGTTTGTGCGGAAAACTTGAGAGTACCTAATCGTGCAGAGATCAAATTCTTGCGAAGGGATCAAGTACCGCTGTCATGCTGAGCGAAGCGAAGCATCTCGTTGACTTGTTTAATTTCATAATGCACAACGAGATTCTTCGCTCCCTTCGGTCGCTCAGAATGACATTGAAACTTTTCTTTTCTGAACGAATAATTATCTTTCGATGTAAGCCACTTCCGAAAACTTTTGACGCGAGTCAGACCTTATGCTAGAATCGCAATTGTGTTTGAACTTGGCATCGTCATTGTCAACTACAACACGCGCGATCTGTTGCGCAGTTGTTTGCAATCGCTCGCCGCGAATCGCGACGTATCGTTCATCACGTACGTCGTGGACAACCATTCGCCGGACGGCAGCGCGGAAATGGTGCGCGCGGAATTTCCGAATGTAAAACTAATCTCTAGCGACACGAACGGCGGCTACGCGTACGCAAATAATTTGGGTTTGCGCAAAATTCTCGATCTCCATCCCGCGCCCGCGTTCGCGCTCTTGCTCAATCCCGATACTGTTCTGCCGCGCGACGCGCTCGCGCAGATGATCGAATTTTTTCGCGCGCATCCCGACGCGGGCATCGCGGGTCCTAAACTCATTCGCTCAAATGGAAAACTCGATCCCGCGTGCCGCCGCAGTTTTCCCGATCCCGCCAATTCGATCTACCACATTCTCTACCTCGACCGAATTTTTCGCAAGAGCAAACGCTTTGCGCGATACAATCTAACATTTTTGGACGAAAATAAAATCGCGCAAGTGGATTCTGTCGTCGGCGCGTTCATGCTGTTGCGCACCGAAGCGTTGCGACAAGCGGGCTTGCTCGACGAAACGTATTTCATGTACGGCGAAGATTTGGATTTCGCGTTGCGGATCAAACAACGCGGCTGGCAAGTCTATTACAATCCGAGCGTGCACGTGTTGCACGTCAAGCGCGCCGCGAGCCGCGGCGACGCGCGGGCGCGTTATGAATTTTGGCGCGCGGCGTACATCTTTTACCAAAAACATTACGCGCGCGTCACACCGTTTTTCATGCGCGCGCTGATCGCGTTTGGCTTGGCGTTCAAGGGCGGACCGCGTTTGATCGGCGAAATGACGCGTCCCTTGCCGCCCGCGCCTAACGCGGCAGAGATTCGGTAGCGCATAGCCGATGGCTGATGGCGTATAGCAGATGGGAAATCGCGATCTGCCATTTGCAATCTGCTATCCGCTATTTGCCATTTTCTTTTTCTCATGCTCAAACGTCACGCAAATTTATTTCGGTCGCGGGCGTTTTCTTTTTTTACAAGTTGTATCACTTTGGGCGCGGCTTGTCGCGGCTGGATGAATTGTACAAAATCTTTACCGCGGTTTCGATCAGCGTAATCGTTGGCATTGCGTTCACCGCGTTTGTCTATCGGAACGATATTGATTATCCGCGCGTCATGATCGCGTATTTTTGGATTGCCGCGATTTTGCTTCTGGGCGCGGGACGACTGGGGCATCATATACTGCGCGCGCGTTTGTACGCGCGCGGCTGGTCGGAATCGCGACTGTTGATCGTCGGCGCAGGCGAAGCGGGCAATCAAATTTTGGAACGCATTCGCGGCGCGGCAAGTTTAGGTTTCAAAACGATTGGATTTTTGGACGACAAACTCGCGGGTGAAACGGTGCAAGGTTTGCCGGTGCTCGGTAAAGTGGAACAGTTGGGAACGGTGGTGCAAGAATTTGCAATTGATGAAGTGATTATCGCGTTGCCGGAAGCGACGCATCAAGAATTACTCGCGATTATTTCGTTGTGCGAGTACGGTCAAGTGAGCATCAAAATTTTCCCGGATGTTTTTCAAATCATGGCGTCTGAGGTCAACATCGGCGAATTGTCCGGGTTACCGCTGTTGACCATGCGCGATGTTGCGTTGCGCGGCTGGCGCTTGTCGCTCAAGCGGATAATGGATCTTATCGTCAGCGCGATTGTGTTGATTGTGCTTTCGCCGTTTTTGATTGCGGTCGCGGTGTGGGTCAAGTTGGATTCATCCGGTCCCGCGATTTTCGCGCAAACGCGGATGGGTCTGGACGCGAACCCGTTTCCAATTTTCAAATTTCGTTCGATGATCGCGGACGCGGAAATGGATACCGGTCCCGTGTGGGCGACGAAGGATGATCCACGCCGCACGCGGCTCGGATCATTTTTGCGGCGGCATTCGATTGACGAATTTCCGCAATTCATAAATGTTTTCTTGGGGCATATGAGTCTCGTCGGTCCGCGACCCGAACGCCCAATTTTTGTCGAGCAATTTCGCCGCACGATTCCGCGCTATATGGAGCGGCATCATTTGAAAGCGGGACTCACGAGTTGGGCAATCGTCAACGGTTTGCGCGGCGACACATCTATTCACGAACGCACCAAGTACGATTTGTGGTACATCGAAAATTGGTCGGTGTGGTTGGATCTAAAAATTATTTTGCTCACCGCGCTCAAAGTCATCCGCGATCCGAATGCGGTGTGAGAACAATCCCCATTCTCCTCTTCACCGGCGCAAATGAAACGCGATGTTCGCGCGAGACGCCTAACGCGTCCAGCGCGTCACGATGTGCGCGCGTACCGTACCCTTTGTTGCGCGCCCACGCGTACCCCGGCAATTCTTTTTCCAATTCAACCATCATTCGATCGCGCGTGACCTTCGCGATAATCGACGCGCACGCGATTGAAAGCGCAACCTGATCACCGTGAATGATCGCTCTGTGCGGCAGAGGCGTTTCCAAATTGAGCGCGTCAATCAAGAGCGCGTCGGGCGCGAGCGTATCCAGCGCGCGTTGCATCGCGAGTTTGGTTGCGCGCACAATGCCGAGCGCGTCTATTTCTGCGCGCGATGCCTCACCTGTCGCGTGCGCGGCTGAAATCGCGCGGATCGCAGTGAAAAGTTTTTCGCGCTGATGCGGCGATAAAAGTTTGGAATCGCGCGCGCCGCGTAAATCGCGCCAGAGCGTTCGCCACGCGCGCGGATTTTCCAAGCGCGGCAAAATGACCGCGCCCGCGACGACAGGTCCCGCCCACGCCCCGCGCCCCACTTCGTCAATTCCTGCGACGCGCGAAAAACCGCGCGCCCAATATTTGGATTCAAAGTGAAGCGTCGGAACGCGTTGGGACATTTTTCGCATTAGGAATGATCCACGAAACACACGAAAAATCACGAATGAAAAATTTCTTCGTGTACTTTCGTGTATTTCGTGGACAAAAATTTCTATTAGACTTTATGCGAAATAATTTTTGCCGCCAACACGCCAAGTGCGCGAAGAAATAAAATGAAGGGTTCACGCTAGGACGTGTATGCAAAAAGTTCTTTTGCCGCTGGTTACATTGAAGAATCTTGCTGTCAAATGCACTAGAT
>JACQEA010000331.1 GCA_016200825.1 Chloroflexota bacterium
GGAATAAAATTTGACGCGCCGAAAACAAAACAGATCGAAGAAATGCTCGGCGGATTGTCCGTAACGTCTAGTGCGCTCATTTTGTTAGGCGAGAAAAATTTTGTCGTGCAAAAGTCTGCGGCGAACATCGCGGACGTGAAAACGCTTGACGCGAAATATTTGAATCTGCGCGATTTGCTTGGGCATGATTTTCTGGTTGTGCCGCTTGATGCAGTCAAAGTAATTGAAGGCTATCTAACAAAATAGTCGAATCGTCTAGTCGAATAGTCGAGGACTTGACTAGGCGACTAGGAGACTAATCCGATGCATGTATACGAAATTTTGAAACGACCGATCACCACGGAAAAAAGTAACCGACTCAAAGACGATTTGCGTCAGTATGCGTTCGAAGTAGATTTGCGCGCGAACAAGAGTCAGGTGAAGAGCGCGGTTGAAACCGCATTCAGCGTGCAAGTTTTGAATGTGAATGTCATGCGCGTCGCGCGACGGCGGAAGCATTATGGTCGCCGCGTCAAGTACGCGCCGATTTGGAAAAAAGCGATCGTGACGATCCCGGCGAATCAACGCATCGAACTCTTTGAAGGTGTATAGAGATGCCAATCAAGATTTATAAACCGACCTCGGCGGGGCGGCGTGGAATGACCACACCGACGTTTGAAGAAATCACGAAAAAGACGCCGGAAAAATCTCTGCTCGTTTCAAAAAAACGCGGCTCGGGTCGAAACAATCAAGGCTCAATCACCGTGCGCCATCGCGGCGGCGGCAATCGGCCGAAATATCGCGTGATTGATTATCGCCGCGAGAAAATCGGCGTGCCCGCGCGCGTCGCGGCAATCGAGTACGATCCAAATCGAACCGCGCGCATCGCGCTGTTGAATTATGTGGACGGCGAGAAACGGTACATCCTTGCGCCGGTGGGAATGATCGTCGGCGATAAAGTAACTTCCGGTGTCAACGCGGAAATTCGTCCGGGCAATTCATTGCCGATTTCCGCGATTCCGGTTGGAACATTGATTCATAACATTGAATTATACAAAGGCAAGGGCGGACAAATGGTTCGCTCGGCTGGCACTGCCGCGCAATTGATGGCAAAAGAAGGACGACTCGCGAATATTCGTATGCCATCTGGTGAGACGCGCTATGTTAGCATCGAATGTATGGCGACGATTGGTCAGGTTGGAAATCCAGAATGGAATACGATCAAACTGGGAAAAGCCGGACGCAAACGCCATATGGGTTGGCGACCAACCGTGCGCGGTTCAGTGATGACGCCGCGTGATCATCCGCACGGTGGTGGTGAAGGAAAAACCGGCATTGGTTTGTCGGGACCTAAAACGCCGTGGGGTAAACCGGCATTGGGAAAGAAAACGCGTCGGCGCAAATACACAAACAAATTTATTGTGAAGAGAATCAACTAGGGTTTTCGTGTCATTGCGAGGCGCGATCTGTGCGCCAAAGCAATCCCCAAATTGGAACTCGGAGATTGCTTCGCTTCGCTCGCAATGACACACTGTGTTGGAGGCAGAATGTCGCGATCACTTAAAAAAGGTCCATTTGTCCAAGCCAAACTTTTAAAGCGCATCGAGCAAATGAACAAAGCGGGAGAAAAGCGCGTGTTGAAAACTTGGTCGCGCGCCTCGGTAGTTTTTCCGCAAATGGTCGGGCACACGATCGCAGTGCACGATGGGCGGCGACACGTGCCGGTGTACGTATCGGAAAATATGGTGGGACATCGGTTAGGTGAATTTGCACCGACGCGACATTTCCGCGGTCACTCGACCCGCGAAAAAGCGGCGGAAGTTGCCGCGGCGGCAACACCGGCAACTGCAACTGCAACCGCTGCCGCGCCTGCCGCGAAGAGTTGAGGGAGAACATTGGAATGGCAGATCTGTTTGAAGTGATGGCGGTTGAAAAATATATTCGGATGTCGCCGCGCAAAGTGCGGCTCATCGTAGATCTTGTGCGCGGCAAAGGTGTTGACGAAGCGATCGCGCTGTTAAAGATGACGCCCAAAGTTGCGGCGCGCGCGGTGGAAAAAGCGGTCAACTCGGCCGCGGCGAACGCGACGCAAAATTTGGGTTTGAATCGCGCGGAATTGTTTATCAGTACGATTCGCGCGGATGAAGCGCCGACGCTCAAACGCGTCAAGGCGGGTGCGCGCGGCAGATTCAAACCGATTCTTAAACGCAGCGCGCATATTACGGTTGGCGTTGCCGAACGCGCGGCAAAAACATAGGAGCGACGCATGGGACGCAAAGTTCATCCGTACGTTTTTCGCTTGGGCTATATCAAAGATTGGCGATCCAAATGGTACTCGGCGGACAAAAAAGTTTACACCGAGCAAATCGCAGAGGATCGCGCGATTCGAATGTTGATTCGCAAGCAAGTGGGTCACGCGGGCATTTCGGAAGTTCGCATCGAGCGATTTCCAAAGCAAGTGACGATTTACGTTCACACCGCCAAGCCCGGAATTATTATCGGGCGCAAAGGCGTGAGCGTCAATCAACTCCGCAGTGGATTAGAAAGTTTGACGCAAAAGAAAATCAAACTCGAAGTGTTGGAAGTTGAAAAACCAGAATCGAATGCGTTTCTCGTATCGGAAAGTATCGCGCAGCAAATTGAAAAACGAATTTCGCACAAGCGCGCGATGAAGCAAGCCGTGACGCGCGCGATGCGCGGCGGCGCGCAAGGGATTCGCATCAACGTCGGCGGACGATTGTCAGGATCGGAAATGGCGCGGCGCGAAATGGTGCGCGAGGGTCGCATTCCGTTAAATACGCTGCGCGCGAATATTGATTTTGCCAAGAACGAAGCCAACACCACGTATGGCAAAATTGGAATCAAGGTGTGGGTTTATACCGGTGAGGTCCGACCGGAAGAGCGCACCAAACAAATTCAAGAGGAAATTCAAGCCGCCGCCGCGCGCGCCGAGCAAGAAACGAACGAATAAAATTATATCAAGGCGCGAATTTTTTCTGTCAGTTCGTTTCGATTCGGCTAGTTATTGGAGATGGTCGCAATGTTGATGCCAAAAAGAGTAAAGTATCGCAAAAGCCATCGCGGTCGCATGAAAGGCAAAGAATCGCGCGGCGTCACGCTAGATTTTGGTGAATATGGATTGCAAGCGTTGCAACCGTGTTGGATGACCTCGCGCCAAATTGAAGCGGCGCGACGCGCGGTCGTGCGCTTTGTCAAACGCGGCGGCAAATTATGGATTCGCGTTTTTCCCGATCACTCGGTCACGATCAAGGGCGCGGAAACGCGGATGGGTGGCGGTAAAGGCGCACCGGATCATTGGGTCGCAGTCATCAAGCCCGGCCGCGTGATTCTTGAAATCGGCGGCGTGAAAGAAGAGATGGCGCGCGAGGCGATGCGTTTAGCCGCGCACAAATTGCCGATTCGAACGCAATTTATCGCGAAAGAGGAGGCGGTCTGATGAATGCCGCAGAACTCGTCAAGATGGACGACGCCTCGCTGAAAAAACAATTGGACGATTTCGAACACGAACATTTCAATTTGCGATTTCA
>JACQEA010000333.1 GCA_016200825.1 Chloroflexota bacterium
CGCCGCGGTTGAAATGCTTCGTTTGATTTTGCCCGCGATTTTTTTTCTAGGAATGTCGGGCGTGGTCACGGGATTACTGTACGCGCTCAAACGTTTTACGTTCCCCGCGTTCACGACCGCGTTATACAATCTCGGAATTGTTGTCGTCGCGCTCGCGCTTACGCCGCGCTTTGGAATCACGAGTCTGGTCATCGGGATTCTGATCGGTTCGTTGCTTCAACTTTTTTTTCAATTGCCCGGACTGCGCGGCATGAAATATTACTTTGCGATTGAGTTCGCGCATCCCGCGCTGAAAAAAATTTTGCAATTGTATCTCCCCGTTTTGGGCGGATTGACCGCGAGCATCATCGGCGTACTGATTGATCGTAATCTCGCGTCGCGCACGGGCGCGCAATCACTCGCGTGGATGCAAGCCGCGACGGTTCTCGTGCAATTGCCGCTCGGTCTCGTTGGCACCGCGATTTCATTCGCGATCTTGCCGACACTCAGTCGGCAGTCAACCGTTTACGAATTTCAAAGTACGCTCGCCTTTGGTATCAAACTAGTTCTGCTTTTAATTCTTCCCGCGACGATTGGCTTGCTTATTCTCGCGCGCCCAATTGTCGCGTTGCTGTTTGAACACGGCGCATTCACCGCGTTCGATACAACTCAAACCGCGCGCGCGTTACAAATATATCTCATCGGTTTGCCTTTTGCCGCGATTGACCAGCCGTTGGTATTTGCATTTTATGCGCGCAAAAATACACTCACGCCAAATCTGGTCGCGTTCGCAGGTGTGACAATTTATCTCACCGTCGCGCTCGCGTTGATCGAAGCGTTTGGAATGCTGGGGCTCGTGATCGCGAATGCCGCGCAATTGTCCGCGCACGCGCTCATTATGTTATGGTTCACGCATACGCGCTTGAATGGATTGGGCAAGCAGGGTTTGAGCGCGCTGACCGCAAAAGTTTTTTTCGCATCACTCGCGATGGGATTGGTCGCGTGGGTCGTTGCGAGTTGGCTTGAACGCGGCGGCGCGAATATTTTTGTCGCCGCGCTCACGCCGATACTCGCGGCGAGCATCGTTTATCTCGCGATGATGCGCGTCTTGCGCGTGCGCGAAGCCGCGCAAATGTGGGAAATGCTCGCGCAAAAATTCCGCGCGCGCCAATTGACTTGATGTTGCCGCGTGGTATAATTGCGCGTGATATGACAGAGCCGCGTTCACTCGATGATCTTTCAGTTGAAGAACTTGAAGCGCTGGTTGAACAAAAACGGCGCATCGAACGCG
Source organism: Chloroflexota bacterium (assembly GCA_016200825.1). Taxonomy (GTDB): domain Bacteria; phylum Chloroflexota; class Anaerolineae; order UBA4142; family UBA4142; genus JACQEA01. The sequence continues at coordinate 1,271 of JACQEA010000333.1, forward strand.
CGCGTCAATTCGCGGACGACGGCGACGGGCGCCGCTTTCGTCCGGTGACGATGTTGCCGAACGAACGCGGCGAAAAAAAATCGCGCCGCAAACCAAAAAGTTTGTTTGACCGCGTCCTCTGGTTGATCGAAATTGGCGCGGTGGCGGGATTGATCGCGATTATTGTGAGCGCGTTTGGAAATTTGCAAACGCTAAATCAAGAAGTTACGCAAGCCAAAGCGCCGGTTACTTCTGCGCCCGGCGCAACAGGCGGACAAGAATTACCGGGCTCTTCATTCCCACCGGCTAATCCGGTGAACGAATTGCCGGGCAGTTCATTTGCGCCGGAACCCGCGCCGCCCGCGTTAGGTTTGCAATTGAAATCCATCGCGGCATTACCGGTGCCGACGCCGGGACCGCGTTCGCCGACGCGGATTATTATTCCAGCGATCGGCGTGGATTGGCCCGTAGTGCCGGGTGATTCTTGGGAAGAATTGAAACAAGGAATTGGTCAGCGCGTCGGCTCGGCGAATCCGGGCGAGCGCGGCAATTTGATTTTATCGGGACACAACGATGTGTACGGCGAACCGTTTCGCGATTTGGAAAAATTAGAGATCGGCAAAGAAGTTTTGGTGTACGCGGGACAAAACGCGTTTCGCTATGTGATCAAAGCGCGGCGCGTGGTGGTGCCAAGCGATTTATCGCCGCTGAGTTTATCGCGCACACCCATCATCACATTGATTACGTGCACGCCATACCGCGTGGACACGCATCGCTTGATTGTCGTGGGCGAGTTGGTGAATTGATTGAACCTGTCATTGCGAGGAGCAGTTTTTGCGACGAAGCAATCCCCGAGTTAAGTCTAAGAAAGATATCGCTCTGCAATTGCGGCTTAGATTGCTTCGCAAAGTCCGCTCGCAATGACATCCGGAAATTTTTTTAAGGAGAATTTTCGTGCCAAAGAAATCAAAAAAAATGAAACAACGCGCCGCGCTGCGCCGCGAGATATTGAGCGGTTACGCGCCGGTCGCGGCGGATGCGGCGAGCGATCCAAATGATTCCGCGCCCGCGAGCCGTTCTATTTTTTCCGCGCCGCGCGGCGTTGCGAATTTTAGTTACGACTATTCGCACATCTACGCGGATTTGAAACGGATCGCGTTGTTCGCGATATTCTTTTTTGGCGTGCTGATTTTTTTGTCGTTTGTGATCAAGTGATGCCAAAATACTCTGCCTATTTTGCTTTGTGCGCGATCATCTCCGCGTGCGCACCCTCATCAACTCCGTCCCTTACCGGAATTCCTAGCGCACCCGCCAGCGCAACAAATATTCCGATTTCTTCCACGCCCACGCGCGTGAATGTTCCGCTTCTATCCCCCTCGGCAAAACAATTTCCTATTACGAGCGGATCGCGTGAATGTTTGCCGAGCACACGCGCGATTGCAGTGCCAGACCCCGAGGGACCTTCCTTCCATCAAGTTCTGATAGCGAAATCAACGGACGGATTGAATTGGGAAACCGACAGCAGAATATTGATTGATCAAGCATCGGTGCCTGAGGTCGTCCGCTTTTCGGACGGGCGATTGGGAATTTATGCCGTAGATGGTTCAGGACAAGGCGGACCTGGTTACGTTTACGCGGAATCGCGCGATGGCGGAAAAACTTGGACGTGCGGTAAGATGAATTTCGCCGGATTTGGCGCAGACCCTGATATCGTCTGGGTTGCAGAAAACACAATGCGTTTGTATTCGGTGATGTTTCCGTTTGGACCGGGACAGCCGCCGTCGCCCGGACAAAATACAAAACCCAATTCCGTCAATAGCGCGATCTCCACCGATGGAAAGAATTTTAGCGTCGAAGAAGGGACGCGGCTGGAAGGTGTGAACTATACCGATCCCGATGTGATTCGAGTTGGCAACGAATGGTTTATGTACGTTTCGACCGGACCAACGGCGTGGGCGGCTAAATCGAATGACGGCGTAAAATTTGAACTGATTGGCAAAGTGAACGAAACGGGTGCGGTCTCCGGCAGTTTTGTTTTTCCCGATGGCAAGATTCGCCACTATTATTGCGCGAACAGCGGCATTGAAAGCGCGCTCTCCGATACCGGCGGAAGCGTTTGGAAAAAAGAAATCGGGATACGGATTCCTAAAGCCGAGAACGTCAAAATCGTTTGCGACCCGTCTATCATTTCAGATGGCAAGAGTGGCTATTGGATGGTTTACAAGATTCAGCCGAAATAGAGACGATTTTATTTTTTAACTCTTGACAACGCTCGAAATCATCGTATAATCATTTGCAATTATAAACGTTGACGCGGACGAGTAGCCGAGATTGAAAGCCAAGCGAGTCGCGCAGAAATGGGTGTGAGCGTGACGCTGAAGATGACGGTGAATGGACCGCCGAGTTTCCAACCGAACACGTGATAATTTGTTTGTCGCGTTAGTAAGTGTGGACGGAAATGCCCCCGTTATCGCGGCAGAAGTTGTAAGCGTGTATTTTTTAGCGCCGCAACTGGTCGCATCAAATTGATGCGCGAAATAAGTGAGACTGGCTGAAATTCCCATCGGATCGCGATGGGAATTTTTTTAGGCGAGTCTAAATTGGGTGGCACCACGGAAAGGAAAACCTTTTCGTCCCGCGTGGGATGGAAAGGTTTTTTTGTTTAGTACCTTACGAGTGAAATGCTTGCAGAAAAAGCAAAGATTTTTTGGACGCGGATTTACACGGAAAGAACGGATTGAATAAATTTTTGATCTGATTTTTCCGCGTTTATCCGCGTCCCAATTTGCCTGATTGGGTTTCGGCTTGTCCGAGTTAGGAGAGAAAAATGTATTCGATCACGCGCCAAGAGTTTCACCAGCTCGCGCGCCGCGGAAATCTTGTGCCGGTCTATCGTGAGATCAACGCGGATTTGGAAACGCCGGTGTCGGTGTATCTGAAACTGCGCGGCGCGGGTGAATCATTTTTATTGGAATCGGTCGAAGGCGGGCGTTATCATTCTCTCATCGTTGCAGAACCGTTGCCCGCAGAATTGCGCGTCATCGCATTTACAAAAGAAGGAGAGGTGATGGGAATTCGTCACAAAGATTTTCCAGTGTATGGCGTCCAATTTCATCCGAAAGTATTTTGACGAAAGATGGAAAAGAAATTCTCAAAAATTTTCTTGAATCAGGAGGGGAAAAATGATTCGCGAAGCAATTGCCAAACTAATGGACGGGCGCGATTTGGCGCGCGCCGAAGCTGAAAGCGTAATGAACGAAATCATGGACGGCGTCGCGACGCCCGCGCAAATGGCGGCGTTTCTCACCGCGTTGCGCTTGAAAGGCGAAACGGTGGATGAGATCACCGGTTGCGCGCGCGTGATGCGCGC
>JACQEA010000347.1 GCA_016200825.1 Chloroflexota bacterium
CCGTATCCGCACGCGGGACAACATCAAGAATTGAACGCGCAATTTTTGGTCGAGCGCGGCGCGGCGATAAGAATTTCTAACGCGGATTTGGAACGCGCGTTGTTGCCGACCATAACGCGCGTGTTGAACGCGCCGGAAGAATTACAAAAAATGCGCGCGGCAATGCGCGCGCTCGCCGCGCCAGACGCGGCAAAAAAAATTGCGCGGCTCATTCAATCGGTTGCCGCATGTTGAATGAACTGCCACGCCACATTCACATTGTTGGCATCGGCGGAATTGGTTTATCGGCGATTGCGTACGTGTTGTTGGCGCGGGGAGTACATGTTTCGGGGTCAGACGTATACGCATCCGCGATCACAGACGAATTGACAAAACGCGGCGCGAAAATTTTTGTTGGACATCGCGCAGAAAATATTGGCGACGCGGAATTAGTTTTGATCACTTCCGCCGCGCGGGAAAATAATCCAGAGATCGTCGCGGCGCGCGCGCGCGGGATTCGCGTAGACAAACGCTATGATTTTTTTCCAACTCTGACCGCCGGAAAAAAAACAATCGCGATCGCGGGAACGCACGGCAAAACAACAACGACCGCGATGATCGCAATGATTCTTTTGAATGCAGGACGCGATCCAACGGCTGTGATTGGCGGAATGATTCCAGAATTAAACGGAAACGCGCGCGCGGGATTGGGTGAATATTTTGTCATCGAAGCGGACGAGTACGAGCGCGCGTTCTTAGGTCTCGCGCCGCATATTGCGGTCGTGACGAGTATCGAAATGGATCATCCGGATATTTACAACAACCTTGACGATCTCACGCGAACGTTTCGCGAATTTGCCGAGCGCGTGCCGCGCGCTGGCGCGTTGATCGCGTACGGCGATTCTGAAAATGTGGCGCGCGCGTTATCCGGTCTGATTTCTTTGCGCTATGGTTTTTCCGACGCGAACGATTGGCGCGCAACGGATATCGCGCGAAATGGAATGGGTGGAAATGATTTTACGGTTTGGCGCGCTGCGATGCGCGTGGGAGATTTTTCTTTGCAAGTGCCGGGCAAGCATAACATCTTGAACGCGCTCGCGGCGATTGCGGTCGCGGATGAATTGCAGATCGAGACAAATACCACGCGCGCAACACTCGAAAATTTTCGCGGCGCGGCGCGGCGGTTTCAAGTTGTGGCAGAAATTGGCGGGGTTACAATTGTTGACGATTACGCGCACTTGCCAACCGAAATTCGCGCCACGCTTTCCGCCGCGCGCGAACGCTATCCTAATCGCAGAATTTGGGCGATCTTTCAGCCGCATACTTTTTCGCGGACAAAGATTTTGTTGGATGAATTTGCGCGCGCGTTCGACGATGCGGATCGTGTGATGATCTGTGATATTTATGCCGCGCGCGAAACGGATGACGGAACTGTAAACAGCAACATGATTGTAACGCGTATGAAGCACGGCGATGCGCGTTGGATCGCGCAAGTAGATGACGCGGCGCGTGTCATCAGTCAAGATTTAAAACCGGGCGATGTGATCATCACGCTCGGCGCGGGCGATGTTAATCGAGTGGGTGAACTTATTCGGAGTACGTTAGATCCGAGGGGGTTTGAAAATGCGTGAGGTATTAAATTTCAGTCGCACCGGAATTTATTGGTGGGGATTGCTCACGGCGTCGGTATTCATGATTCCGGGTCAGTGGATTCGTTCGCTCGTAAATTTCTTGCGAACGACAGATCTATTTACCCCGGAGCGGCCGCCGTTTACTTGGTTCTTCAATGCGGGGACTTGGATTGATTCGGCGACGAAAGCCGCGATCGCGCAAATAAAATTTGATCCGCGCGGCGGCTTGATTTACATCGGCAATTTTGGTCTTGCCAACGCGTTCGTTTCGATTTTGCTGGGCGGGTTCATCATCATTCTCGTATTTATCCTATACGTGCGCGCAACCAAGACGAAAGGCATCTTGGACGATCTCATCGCCATGATTTTGATTTACGTTGTTCTGCGCGTTACGGGTGTTGCCGCGGCGGGATTGAATGTGCCCGTGCTCGATTTTATTCAACACGAAGAGCCGCGTTCGTATCTTTTGATTTTGTCCGTCATTATGATTTTGTTGATGATCGCCGGCAAAGCGGCGATTGATTCACGCGTCTTTTTCAAAGTTTTGTTTGAAGGCGTGTTGATCTGGTTCTTGATTATTCCAGGGCCCACGGTTCTAGCGGTCGCGTTCTTGATCGAGATACCTTTATTGATCAACACTTTCTTGCAGAGCGAACCGAACATCCGCAATTATTACGCGATGGTCGTCGCGATCTGGGCGGTGTTTGGCTTGATCTTGGCGGGCATCAGCATCTACACTGCGGGCAGACCAACTCCGCCACCGCAAGTACAGACCGAATTGGAAAGCGAGTTGGACGAATTTCAACGCTTTATCAAAAAACGCAAAAGCAAAGCCAGGACGTAAGGTTGAATCGTCAAAATTATTTTCACGTGATGTTGGACCAGCGCGCCAAAAAAAATGTACCGCTCGCGCAACATACAACGTTTCGAGTTGGCGGTTCGGCGGATTGGTTTATGAGTGTCCGCCAACTGGATGAGTTGATCCAAGTAATTCAACGTGCGCGTGAAACGCAAATGCCGATTCGGATCCTCGGCAACGGCTCGAATATTTTGGTGCGCGATGGCGGCGTGCGCGGTCTGGTGATTGAAAATCATTGCGAAGGATTTACCCTCGACGTGATCAACGCTCAACACGCGCTTTTGCGCGCGGAGAGCGGCGCGGCATTGCCGGGGCTAGCGAATCGTTTCGCGCGCGCGGGATGGGCGGGATTAGAGTGGGGCATCGGCGTACCGGGAACGATTGGCGGCGCGGTGGTTGGAAATGCAGGCGCGCATCACACAAGCATCGCGGATTGTATAACGCAAGTGACGATCGTGAATGCAGAAAACGAAATTTGCACGTTACCCAAGACAGAATTAGCGCTGGACTATCGGCACAGTCGTTTCAAAAACAATCGCGCCGAAATTATTTTGAGCGCCGAGTTTGAGTTGACGCGGGACGAACCGCAGAATTCTATCGCGCGAATGAATGCCTACACCGAACACCGTCGGCGGACGCAACCCACGGAAGCGAGTGTCGGTTCGATATTCAAAAATCCACCGGGCCAGTTTGCCGGTCAACTGATTGAGCGCGCGGGCATGAAAGGCATGCGCGTCGGAAATATTCAGGTGAGTGAGGCGCACGCAAATTTTTTTGTGAATCGCGGTGGCGGGACCGCGCGCCAAGTTTTAGAATTGATTGATCAAGTTCGCGCGCGCGTTGCAGAAAAATTTGGAGTTGCATTAGAGTTAGAGATCGAGATCGTGGGTGAAGATTGAACAAAAAGTTGCGCGTGGGTTTGATTTTTGGCGGCAAGTCCGGCGAGCACGAAGTTTCTTTAGCATCCGCGCAATCCGTGGCCAACGCGCTGGACAAAAATAAATTTGATCTGGTCATGATTGGAGTGACGAAAGAAGGTCGCTGGTTGGTTGGCGATAGCGCGCTGCAACAACTCGCCGCCGCAAGCCCCACGCCGTTGTTGAAAATTTCGAATGATGAAAGTGAAACAGCATCGCGCGGAATATCAAGTCAAGAACTAATTCTGGTCGCCGCAAATGCGATTGCGCAAAGTTCGCCGCTGGGCGAAATTGATGTCGCGTTTCCGCTCATTCACGGACCTTTGGGTGAAGATGGAACGGTGCAAGGTTTATTAGAGTTGATAGATTTGCCGTACGTTGGCGCGGGAGTCGCGGCGAGCGC
>JACQEA010000348.1 GCA_016200825.1 Chloroflexota bacterium
CGCGACGGAAGAGGAATTGATCAAATATTGCGCGGAGCAGATCGCGAAATTCAAAACGCCAAAGTCGGTGACGTTTCTTCAGGCATTGCCGAAAAATATAATCGGCAAAATTTTACGCAAGGATTTGCGCGCGATGTATAAAGAGAGAATGTGAGCTTTCACCGCAGAGAACGCAGAGAGCGCAGAGAAAATATTTTACCGCAAAGGTCGCAAAGAGCGCAAAGAAAAGAATGTCATTCTGAACGAAGTGAAGAATCTTGTTCTGTGACCTTGATTCAACTCCGCATGACAAGACCCTTCGCGGAGTTTACACTGAGCGAAGCGAATGTGCTCAGAGTGACAACTACGCTTTTTTCTTGGCGTCCTGGCGGTTGATTCGATGCAAGATAAATTTCTTTCACTCAACGGCTTGCGTTTTCATTTTCTCGAATGGGGCAACGCGTCTGCGCCGCCGCTGATTTTATTGCATGGGTTTATGGATCACGCGCATCGCTGGGATACTTTTTCGCGCGCGATGTGCGACGCGTTTCGCGTGCTCGCGATGGACGCGCGCGGTCACGGCGAATCGGATTGGGCGGACGATTATTCGCGTGATAAAATGGTGGAAGACATTGATGCGTTTGTGCGCGCGCTGGATTTATCGCGTGTGGCTGTCGTCGGTCATTCGATGGGCGCGCGGGTCGCGTATTTTCTTGCCGCGCAAAATCCAAACGCGATTGGCAAGTTGGTGATCGTAGATATGGGACCTGAATTGAATCCCGCGGGCGCGCGGCGGATGCGGACGGGCGTGCTCGCCCAAAATGATTTCGCGAGTCCCGACGAATTGTTCGACGCGGCGCGCGCGGCAAACGCGCGTCCAACCGACGAAGATTTGTGGAACCGCGTGCGCTATGGATTGAAAGCGCGCGCCGATGGTCGCTGGGTTTGGCGTTACGATCCAAATTTACGCAATCCGACGCGTCGTCCCCCGCCGCGCGATCCCGCGCGCGAGTGGACGTTGCTGAAAAATATTTCTTGCCCCACGCTGGTCGTGCGCGGCGAAGAAAGCGATTTGCTGGGTCACGCCACGTCAGAGCGAATGGCGCGCGAAATTCCGCACGCGCACTATGTCGTCGTGAAGGACGCGGGTCATTCCGTGTCAACGGATAACCCTGAAGGATTTCTTGCGGCGGTGAAGCCGTTTTTGATGGACGCATAAAAAATCAACCACAAAGAACACAAAGGGCACAAAGGCTCAAATGTCATGCTGAGCACATTCGCTTCGCTCAGTGTAAACTCCGCGAAGCATCTTGTTGTGACAACTAGATTCAAATTCCAATAACAAGATTCTTCGTCGCTTTGCACCTCAGAATGACAATTCTTTGTGTCTTCGTGACTTGGTGGTAAATTTCTAATCGAATGTTGGAATCACATCACCGCCTCGCGCTCATTGCCGATTTGCATGGGCATATCGAAATACTTTTGCCCGCGCTCGAACTTTGTCACGCGGAAAAAGTAGACGCGCTCGTTTTCTTGGGCGATCTGATTGACCGCGCCGATCAAGCGGACGCGTGCGTGGAGGCGTTGCGCGATTGGCGCGCGTACGGTGTGTCCGGAAATCATGAAGCCGAGATGCTCGCCGCGCTCGCGCAGGGCGCGGATTTGAAATTAAAGCCTGAGACGATTCAGTTTATCCGAGCGCTCGAGCCGCGCCTGATCGCGGGCGATGTTTGTTTTTTGCACGACGAGCTCGAGGAGCCGCGCGTGGATCCGCTCCAAAAATTTTTCAACCGCGAAACGCCGCGCGAAAATGGTTATCGCGTTTTATTTGTGGGACACACGCATCATCGCGCGGCGCGGAGCGACAACGGACCGCTCGACGTTTCGCACAACATCACGCTCGATCCGAATCGCGAGTACGTGATCAATCCCGGCGGAGCGCGCGGAACGCCTTGTTCGTTTCAAACAAGTAAGATAAATCGAACCACAAAGAACACGAAGGACACGAAGAAGAACAAAAAAACTTTGTGTTCTTTGTGGTGAAAAATTTGGAGGATAAATATGGGAAGACTAACAGGTAAAGGCGCGGTTGTGACGGGCGCGGGTGGCGGGATTGGGCGCGGCATCGCGAAACTTTTGGCGAGTGAAGGCGCGGGCGTCGTCGTGAATGATCTCGGCACCGCGGTCACCGGCAGCGGAAGCGATACGCGCCCCGCGCAAATCGTCGTGGATGAAATTGTCGCGGCGGGCGGCAAAGCCGTCGCGAATTA
>JACQEA010000351.1 GCA_016200825.1 Chloroflexota bacterium
TGCCCGCGCAGAACCTGAATGTATTCCTGTTGCGCGCCGCTCTCGCGCAGGCGCGCGCGTAAACGTTTGATCAACGCATCAATCGCTTCTTCGCTGATGCCGCCCGCGTCTACGCCGGGCCACACCGCCGCGATAATTTCGTCGCGCGAAAAAATTTTGCCGGGCGCGCGATAGAGGAGCGCGAGCAACGCGGTTTGCGCGGCGGATAGCGGCGGTTCGATTTTTTGCGCGTTCACCCACACCGCGCGCGACGCGTCATCTATCCACAACCCTTTCAAGCGTCCGATGCGCAACCCATCCAAAGTTTCTTCCGGATCAATGAAGCGCAAAGTGACCGCGCCGGCGAGAACGATCACGTCGCCGTTTTGCAAACGACGCGGCGCGTCATGAATTGGCGCGCCATTTACAAACGTTCCGTTGCGACTGTCGAGATCGCGGATGAAATAGCCGGGCTCACGATATTCGATCCGCGCGTGCTGGCGCGAAATCGACGCGAGCGGCAGCACCAAATCCGCCGGCGCGTCGCGGCCGATTAGCGTGTCATGTTTCAATTTCCATTTCGCAGTTTTGCCGCTGGCGCTCGTTCCGCTCAGAAAAGCATTCATCGTTTCCGCGTCGATTAGACTTTATGCGAAATAATTTTTACCGCCAAAGCTTGTCCTGAGTGTTGCGAAGGAACACCAAGCGCGCGAAGAAAAAAATAAAGCTTTCACGTTTGTTTTGTTTTTTGTCTTGCCGTTCTTCGCGTCCCATTCGCTTCGCTCAGGGCATGCTTTGCGGTGAGATTTTTTATTCTGAATAAGGTCTATTGAGTATCGCGAAGGTCTATTGAGTATCGCGATTCATATTTTTATCGCGTTGGGGTTGGAGTGCGCGTCGGCGTGGGTGTGCGCGTCGGAGTTGGCGTACGCGTCAATGTGGGCGCGCGCGTTGGCGTTGTAATCGTCGCGCGCGGTTTTGTCGGCGTGCCCGGTTTGGCGCCGCCGCGCGTGGGCGACGGCGTCGCGCTGGGCGCGATCGTAATTGTTCCAGTCGGCGTCGGTGTGCGCGTGGACGTTGCCGTCGCCACGCGCGTTGGAACCGGCGTGGTCGCGGTGGTCGTTGAAGAAAAGGTCAGCACGGTGGAAGGATAATCGGAATCGAAAGTAAAAGTGATGCCTTGCGTCATCAAAAATTGTCCGGTTTGATTTAGGGATAACGTTTGCCGAAACGATTGAACCGCGTACGAAAAATTTGGATTCAAGCCGCGCAACAACACGCGCCGTTCGTCCCACGCCACGTCGCCTTGAAATAAATAAATTAAACCGGTGCGCGTGGTGGGATCATAAAATTCTGCGGCGTCGGGTTGATCCGGCGGCTCGAGTTGCGCGTCGAGATCGTTTTGCGGAAAGAGCCGATAAATTCGGCCGCGCGTGAGAATCGCGCGCGTGTCTTTGTAACGCGCGATTTCTTCTTTCATTACCGCGCGCAATTCGGGCGTGAGATCGCTGACCTCGCGCGAAATTCCGAACGCGCCCATCATGCGACTGCGTAACCACGCGCGCAACAGATCCGGCTTTTCTTCCGCGTCGCCGAAATGTTCAAAGTACGATTCGACGATCCACGTGTTGAGATATTCCGGTGGAAACGCGTAGCTCGCGCCCGCGACGTGATGCCGCACGCGGTAACTAGGATCGGTTTCATCCGAGAGCCACGCGACATCGGTGCGGCGCATCATCGCGTAATCCATGCGATGTCCGCCCGCCGCGCAATTTTCGAGAATGACGTTGGGAAATTCTTGGCGCAAATAATCCAACACCTCGTACAAGCCTTTATAATGCGCCCAATTCGCATCGCCGGGCACGCCGGGCAAATCGCACGACGCGGCAATGTTATTGTCCCACTTGATCCAATCTAATTTGTAATCGCGAATCAAGCGCGCGAGCCAATTTTTCATCCACGCGCGCGCGTCAGGATTGCCTAAACAAATTTGCGACGTGAGCGCTTGATCGTCTGGAAATGATGTGGGGAGTTGCAACCAAGATGGCAACCATTCCGGTTTGATTTCTTTGTCCGCGCCCACGTAACGCAAATCGACGCGTTCGGGTTCGACCCACAATCCAAATTTCATGCCCTTGCTATGCACGTACTCCGAAAACGCGGCGAGCCCGTTTGGAAATTTATCGCGATTTTCGCGCCACGTGCCCAACCCAAACGAAAAATCGCCGTGATCGGGCGAACCATCGTACCAACCGGCATCAATGTAAAAAATTTCGATACCCAGATCCGCGGCGGCATCCACTTGCTGTTTCAATTTCTCTTCGTTCAAGTTGGTGTAATACGCGAACCACGTATTGAACTGCGTCCACGGAAAATTCGCGGGACGCGGCCGCAACAGAAACGCGCGCGCAAAATTATTCGATGCGTTCGCGGCGTCGTCCAAATCGCCTTGAAAAAAACCAACAAAGCGGCGCGGCGCGTCAAAAATTTCGCCGGGCTTGAGATCGTGATCCAAATCCGCGAGACCACCGCGCAGCACGGTGTTGCCGCTTTCGCCGCTGACGCGCATCGTCCACGATCCGCTCCATTCTACGCCGCCGAAAATTCCTTCGCGTAATTTTGGCGCGCTGAGCGCGAACCATGCCATTTCTTCTTCGGTCGGCAGAAGGGCGCAACGAAACGGAAAACGAATCGAGCGCGGTGAGATGCGCCATCGTTTCACTTCCGGTATTTTCCACTTGTACCCATTGCTCAATCACACTCGTGCGCGGATAAACAAGGTAATGCAAATTTAAATTGAGAACGCCGCGTTGAAACATCACGACCAATTCCAATGAACCATCTTTGAGCTTTTGAGTTTTGAAATCTTTGTACATCAAATCGCTCGTCGCGCCGACAATCGTTTGATTATCAATGACGAGGCGTAATTCGGAACTGGAACCGGCTTTGGTCGCGAGCCATTCGCGTCCGGTCGCTTTGTTCGTGAATTTGGTCATGCGATACCCGAACCCCGGCGCATAATTCATGCGCCGTCGAATCGCGTTGGTCGCGATTTCCCAGGTGTTTGATTTTTCGTCGTAGCCGATGGACGCGTCGCCGGATTCTTGCACGCGCGTAAATTGCGGCTCGTCTTGTTGCGCGAGTAATAATAGCGCAGTGATATTTAATAACGCGGTCAGTCCCAGCACCGCGAACAATAACCGATACGTTCGTCGCATGATTCTAACATCCTCCTGATACGCGAGAAATTATACCGCAGTCATTCTAGTCTGTCTATCCCGCAATTTTTCCGCGCGCAATCTTGACCAGCGCATTGACACCGCATCCCATTCCAAATTATAATCGCGCGCAGATCATTCGGACGCGATTATAAATTTGAGGGAGGAGGTTGCATGGACGCGATGATTGTTTTTCGCGACGCGCTCAAGAGCGCGCACAAATATTTTAGAGCAACGGTTGCGGATGTAACCAGCGAAGACGCGCGCTATGTTCCGCCCGGCATCGCGCATCCCATCGGATCGCGCTACGCGCATTGCGTGACGGGCGATGATTTTCTCGTCCACGTTTTTTTGCAAGGCGGCGCGCCGTTGTATGAAACGACGTTCAAAAATAAAACCGGCATCAGCGCACCGCGCCTCGACGCGCCGCTGGAATGGGCGCGTGCAGTCCAAGTGGATTTACCCGCGTTAACAAACTATATGGACGCGACGTTTGCCGCGAGCGAAGCGCATTTTGATTCCATGACCGAAAAAGATTTAGAACGAACCGTTGATCTCACCGCGGCGGGCGTCGGCGTGTTGCCCATGCCGGTTTTCCTCGCCGATTTTGTGATCGGACATCTCCACGATGTGATGGGCGAAATTTCCGCGGTCAAGGGCTTGCTCGGAAAAAAGGGTTATCCCTTTTGAAGGCGGAGGTCGTTTGTTTTG
>JACQEA010000089.1 GCA_016200825.1 Chloroflexota bacterium
GGATGTCGAGTGGATGGATGGTTTGGATTTGTTGGGACCGTTGGGATTGAAACTCGCGATCATTCCGCACTGGAACAACGCGGAAGGTGGAACGTTTGACACGCGCCATTGTTATATGGGCGCACCGCGTTTGAAAATTTTGGAAGAGAAACTCGCGTACGATGTCGTGATTTTGGGAATTGATGAACATACGGCCTGCACGCTCGATCCAAATTTGCGGACGGTGGCAGTGAACGGCGCGGGCGCGCTGACGTTGCGTTATCGCGGCGAGGAAAAAATTTTCCCGGCGGGTTCTGAATTTTCTTTCGATGTTTTGCGCGCGTCCGCATTTTCTTCAGCCCCGCGCGCAAAATCTCAGCCGCGCGAATTGATGAAACTCGAATCGGACGCGCCGCATCCGCCGCAATTCGTCGCGACGCAACTCTATCTCATTCACCTCGCGCGCGCGCTGCAAGATGCGCGCGAAGTGAACGCTCATCGCGAATTAATTGATCACGCGCACGATGCGATGCACGAACTCGCGCACGAATGGCGCGGTGCGGATCAATTGAACGCTCCGGACATTGCGCCGTTCGTGGAACTGGTCATTCAAACGCGCGCGCAACTACGCGCGGCAAAACAATTCGCGCTGGCAGATCAATTGCGCGATGAGTTGAGCGCGCGCGGTATCGCGTTGGAAGATACGGCGCGCGGAACTTTGTGGCGACGGATTTCGTTGTAGGGCAAGCCCTTACAAAAACAATGTCACATTCCAACAACGACGATCTGATGCGCGAAATTTTTCTCACGACCAAAACAATCGCGTGCGTGGGATTGTCGCCGCGTTTAGATCGCGCCAGCCATTCGATTGCGTCGTACTTGAAGAGTCTGGGTTATCATGTCATCGCAGTGAATCCGGCGACGGAGAAGGTGATTGGATTTCCGGAATTGTATCCCACCCTGGCTGAGATTCCGAACAAGATTGAGCTGGTGCAAATTTTTCGCCGCTCGGAAAATGTTCCGCCAATTGTGGAGGATGCCATCGCGCGAGGCGCAAAATATGTGTGGATGCAAATTGGCGTCGCGCATGGGGATGCGGCGGCGCGCGCCCGCGCGGCGGGCTTGCAAGTCGTAATGAATCGCTGTATGTTGCAAGAGCATCGGCGTCTGTTTGGGGAAAAATTTGTGACGTGGTAAAAATAATCGAACCGCGAAGAAACTAAATGCGTCTAACAAAATGAGCCACAATGTCACCCTGAGCGATAGCGAAGGGTCTTGTTGCCTCAATAGCGAGCAAGATTCCCATTGAAACTACAAGATTCTTCGCGGAGTTTATAGTGAGCGAAGCGAATCTACTCAGAATGACAGTGTGCAAAGGAAATTCGTAAATCGTAAATCAAAATTCAAAGGAGGATGCGATGTCGAATTCAATGTTGGTTCGCTGGAGTGGCGCGGCGTCGGTCGTATTCGGCGTGTTAGTTTTTGTAAGCGGGGCGCTGAGAATCGCGGCGGGGTCAAAGCCGCTTGCCGCCGGGTTATCGTTTGCGGCAATGTTTTTTGGCGCGCTCGCGCTGATCGGAATGTTCGCGCGACAAAACGCGCGCGCCGGCGCGCTCGGTCTGATCGGTTTTGTTGTTGCGCTGATCGGCGTGATGCTCTCTGCGGCGCAGATGTACGCGCTGACTTTCATTACGCCAACGCTCGAGGAAAAATTTCGGGACGCGCTCGCGCAAGTGAATTCGGGCCCGCTCGGCTTTCTTTTTCCACTCGGGTACGGCTCGTTCTTGTTCGGATTTATTTTGTTCAGTCTCGTGATCATCCGCGCCAAAGTGTTACCGCGTTGGGCGGCAATCGCGCTGATTGCCGGCGCAGTGTTGAATGTGGCCGGCATTGGCGAGGTGATCGTGCGGCTCGCCGGCATTTTGATTTTTGGCGCGGGCGCGGTTTGGATCGGCGTCGCGCTGTGGAAAAATCCGAGTGAGTAAACCATTTTCCGACAATGTCGTCATCATCACCGGCGCGTCGTCGGGAATTGGCGAAGAGCTCGCGTATCAACTCGCCGCGCAAGGCGCGTGGCTCACGCTTGCCGCGCGCGATGAATCGCGATTGAACGCGGTCGCGGCAGAATGTCGGCAACGCGGCGGACGCGCGCGCGTAGTGAAAACCGATGTGACCGCGCCAAAAGAATGCGAAACGATGATCGCGGCGACGGTGAAAGAGTACGCGCGCGTCGACACGCTGGTCAACAACGCGGGTGTTGGAATGTGGGCGCGCTTTGAAGACGTGACTGATTTGTCACTCTTTGAAAAAATTATGCGCGTGAATTATCTCGGCAGTGTTTATTGCACGTCCTACGCGCTCCCACATTTGAAAAAATCGCGCGGCAGAATTGTCGCGGTATCGTCGCTCACCGGCAAAACGGGCGTGCCGACGCGCAGTGGTTACGCCGCGAGCAAACACGCGCTCGGCGGTTTTTTGGATTCACTGCGCGTCGAGTTGTTGGATACCGGCGTGACGATCACGATCGCGTTCCCCGATTTTGTCGCGACGCCGATTCGCAAAAGCAATTTCGGCGCGGACGGCAAGCCGTTGCAAACGAGTCCGATGAACGAATTGAATTTGATGTCGGTAGAAGAATGCGCGCGGCACATCGTGCGCGGCATGGAAACGCGCGCGCGTGAAATTGTAATGACGCCGCGCGGAAAAATTATCGGCTGGGCGAAAATCATCGCGCCGAGTTTAGTGGATCGGCTGACGCGCGCGGCGATTGCGCGCCGGCATCGCAAAGCATAAAGTGATTGCGAGGCGGAGCGCGCTGAAGCAATCCTCGTAGACGCGTTGGAAATTGCTTCGCCGCTTTCAGCGGCTCGCAATGACGTTGCTGAAAATATGAAACTCGAACTTGTCTCCACACTCGCCCTCAATCGCGATGAATTGCTCCGCGCGTTCGATGGTTTGAGCGAAAAAGAAATTACGACAATCCCGGTGGTGGGCTGTGACGCGTCATCACCTAGCAAACTTTACTCAGGGAGTTGTCGCGCACCCATCGGTGATGATGCGTCATGGACGATCAAAGATACCATCGGACACATTTCGTATTGGGAGCAAGTGATTCACGCGCACGTGCGCGAATCATTCGCCGAGGGCAAGCCGCGCCGCATGAGTGATAAAGATCCGAACGATGCCATCAACGCGCGCGAAGCGAAACGGCGCAAGAATTGGAAATGGGCGCGCGTACGCGCGGAATTTGAAAATACGCGCGGCGCGTTGATCGCGCGCGTGGAGAGTTTGAGCGAAATGGATTTGAGTTTTGTCGTGCCGAATCCGTGGTGGAATCAAAATGGTTTTTATTCCGTCGCGCAAATGATCGAAGACGACGCGATTGGTCATTGCCGCGAACATATCGAACAAATTAGGAACTGGAAATTGGAGATTAGAGGGTAGAGGTTAGAGGATGCCGCC
>JACQEA010000090.1 GCA_016200825.1 Chloroflexota bacterium
GCCGCCGCGCCATCGCTCCACGGCGGCGCGTTGCCCGCCGTCACCGTTCCATTTTCCTCAAACGCGGGCTTGAGTTTCGCGAGCGCGTCGAGTGAAGTGTCCGCGCGCGGCGTTTCGTCCGTGTCGAAAATTTTTCCGTCGCGCAAAGGCACAGGCGCGATTTCATTTTTGAATTTGCAATTGCGAATCGCCGCGAGCGCTTTTTGGTGCGACGCAAACGCGAATTCATCTTGCATCGCGCGCGTGATACCGCATTCGCGCGCGATAAATTCCGCCGCGCTCCCCATATGCCAATCTTCCATCGCGCACCACAAGCCATCATGAATCGCCGCGTCCACAATTTTGTGATCGCCCGCGCGCAAACCAAAACGCGCGTCCAGCATCAGAAACGGCGCACGATTCATATTTTCCATTCCGCCCGCGACCAAAACTTCCGCGTCGCCCGCGCGAAGGATGGACGACGCGAGCATCGCGGCTTTCATGCCGCTCCCGCACACTTTGCCAATCTGCGTCGCGGAAATTTCAGCGCGCAATCCCGCGCGCAACGCGGCGTGCCGCGCGGGCGCTTGACCTAATCCCGCGCCAATGACGTTGCCTAAAAAAACTTCCTCAACGCGCGCCGCGTCGATCCGCGCGCGCGCGACGGCCTCGCGCACAACAATCGCGCCGAGTTCCGTCGCGGGAATTTGCGCGAGCGCGCCTTGAAATTTTCCAATTGGTGTGCGCGCGCCGCTGACAATAAAAACGTCTCGCATCTGCAATCCTCTTTCTTCTCCCCTCGCAAATCATTTTACCAGAAAAAAAAGCGAATGGCGAATAGCCAATAGCGAATAACAAATTGCAGATTGAAGATCAAATATGTTCAATTGCAATTCGCCATCTGCAATCTGCCATCAGCTCTCAACTATCCCCGCATCACCATCGCCGCGCCGATAAAACGCAACGCCGCGCCAATCAATAACAAAATCGGCACGCTGATAAATCCCGTGAGCGACGACGAAAACATTGGCGCGAGAAACGCGGCAATGTTGACGAGCGTATTGAATGCCACGATAAAACTCGCGCGATTTTTTTCGGGCGTTACTTCGAGCAACCCGTTAAACAGCGCGATCGAAATGCCTGGGCTCATCGCGCCGCCCCAAAACGCAACGAGCAACAACCATTCGAGCGATGGCGCGAGAACGGTAAACAGCGGATAACCCGCGATTGCCATGCCGCTCAACGCAATCGTCGCGCGATTGCCGAGCCGCGCGCTCCAGCGTCCCCAGATTGGAAAAAAGAAAATTGTCGTCGCGCTTTGTACCGTCGTGATCAATCCCACCCAACCTTCAGTGGCGTGCAACGTGCGCACCCAATAAATTGAATAAAGCGGAATCGAAAAAAATAGCGCGAGATGAATTACAATTGCCGCGAGCGTGAATTGAATGTACGATGGATGCGCGCGCAACATCGCGATAAATCCGCGCGCGCCGCGCGATTCTTGTGCGGGCGCTTCAGGCGCGTCCGATTTCGCGGCAAAGCGAATGCGCGCGAGATAATAAATGCTGAGCATTGAAGCGAGAAACGCAATTGCAAATAGAAATTGATAATTCGTGGGAAACGTGACGAGGTCGAGAAAGTGTCCGCCGATCAACGCGGTCGCGGTGGTGGCAATGCCGAGCAGAACATTGCGCAGGCTCACGACGCGCGGACGATCTGCCGGTTGCACCGCGCGCGCGAACATCGTTGTGAACGCGACGTTCGCGATCGCCGAAGCAACACTCGCGAGTCCGAACACGATGATCACAACATCCGCGCGATTGCCCGCAAAGAAAAACGGCGCGAAACCAATCGCCAGAAATCCAACGCGATGCAACGCGCCCGCGCGCAGCAAAACCGACAGCGGTTTTTTTTCGCGTTCGACTAAACGGCTGCCGGGAATGGACGCGAAGATCGCGGCGAGCGCGGGCAACGCGGCGAGCAATCCGACATGCGTGTCACTCCCGCCCAGACGAATGGTAAACACGGAGAGAAACGATTGCCACACCGCGAACAGAACGCCGAACCAAAAAATATCGCCGTACAAATTCCACGCGTTCTGCGCGTCTAACGACGCGCGCGGCGCGAAAACATTTCGCACGCGCGAGGTCAAGCGCGCGGGTATGGTGGGGGTGATGTTGTCCATTTACACGTTGTAGGGGCGACTATGTCGCCCCTACGGAAATTCATTTCAATTCATTCAACAACGCGTCGCGCAATTTATCGTACGTCTCCGGTAATAATTCAGGAATCAGCCGCGTGTCCGCAAGCACCGGCATAAAATTCGTGTCGCCGTTCCAGCGCGGCACGATATGAAAATGCACATGATCTTCTACGCCCGCGCCTGCGACGCGCCCCAAATTCGCGCCGATGTTAAATCCGTGCGGATTCATATTTTGGCGAAGCAAACGAATTCCTAATCCGATCAACTGCATCATCTCTTGCAGCGTTTCTGCGTCGAGCAATTCCAATTCCGCGCGATGTTCGTACGGCGCAACCAGCAGATGCCCGTTGGTGTACGGAAACAAATTTAGCGCGATCAACGCGCGCGTCCCGCGATGCAAAAGTAAATTGTCGCGATCCTGTTCGCGCGGCGCGCGAATTTTTTCGCAAAAAATACAGCCGCCCGTTTCCGCACCCTTGGGGGCTTTGAGATATTTTATTCGCCACGGAGTCCAGAGACGTTTCATGTTTTGTTTTTTGTAGGGGCGCGGCATTCGCCACAAAAAATTTTTGAATATCTAGACTTGCTCATTCCGACCTTGCCAAAATTGAAATCACGATCAGGCGAATGCCTCGCCCTTACGTGCGGATGCCGCGTTCGTACACCTCCGGATTCACGCACGTCGGCAATTTTTCGCCGCGCAAACCCGCGATCAGATTCGCCGCCGCCATCGTCGCCATTTTCGCGCGCGTGGCAATTGATGCGCTCGCAATGTGCGGAACGATAATACAGTTCGGCAATTGCAATAACGGATTGTCTAAATTGATCGGTTCGGGTTCAGTCACATCGAGCGCCGCGCCATAAATTTGTCCTGATTTCAACGCATCGTACAGCGCGGCGTGATCCACCATCGGGCCGCGCGACGCGTTGACGAGAATCGCGCTGCGTTTCATTTTTGCGAACGCGTCGGCGTTCATCAGGTGACGCGTTTTTTCGTTGAGGTCGGTGTGTACCGTGACGAAATCGGATTCGCGCAAGAGCGTGTCCATCTCGACGTATTGCACGCCCATAGATTGTTCCAAATCGGTGCGACGATAGACATCGTAATACAACACGCGCATGTTGAATCCGCGCGCGCGGTTTGCCATGCCTTGACCGATGCGCCCGAAACCGATGATGCCCAGCGTCGCGCCCCACACATCCGGTCCGGTCAACAACAACGGTCCCCACGTTTTCCATTTCTTGGCGCGCACAAAATCAATGCCTTCAGGAATTCGGCGCGCCGCGCTCATCAATAACGCGAACGCGAAATCCGCGGTCGTGTCCGTGAGAACGCCGGGCGTGTTGCCAATCGGAATGCCGCGCGCGGTCGCGGCAGGCACATCAATATTGTCATAGCCAACCGCCATCTGCGAAATAACTTTTAATCGCGGATTCGCGTCCATCAATTCGCCGTCAATCTTATCGGTAAGCAAAGAAACGAGTCCATCACTTTGCTTGACCTTACTCAATAATACATCGCGCGGCGGCGGCAATTCATCTTGCCACACTTCCGTTTCCGCAATTGCGCGCAGCATGCCAAGTCCTTCATCAGGAATAATGCGCGAGACAAATACTTTGGGTTTAGGCATTCAATTCTCCGGAAAATAGAAATTGGAAATTGGAAGTTGGAAGAGAGTGTAGCATTGGTACGAGAGCGAGTCAAGAGAGTGGTTGCGATTTTGTCATTGCGAGCACATTCGCTTCGCTCAGTGTAATCTCCGCGAAGCAATCCAACGTGACAAGGAGATTGCTTCGCCGCTCTGCGGCTCGCAATGACATGCAATTATGCTATAATCTCGCGCGATGGATGACACGCTCTCCGCCGAACTCATCGCGCGCGATCTAAACACACGCGTCGTCGGTCGCCGCGTAGAATATTTGGAACGCGTTGGTTCAACGAACGATGTTGCCGCGCAATTTGCCGACGCGGGTGACGCAGAAGGTTTGGTTGTGATTGCGGATGAGCAAACGCAAGGCCGCGGCCGAATGAAACGCGCGTGGCTCGCGCCCGCGCACTCTTCGCTTCTGCTGTCCATATTATTTCGTCCGCGCGCGCGGCACGCGCAAATCGCCATGGCAGTCGCGCTGGGCGCGAGCAAAGGCATCACCAAAGAAATCAAACGCGCGGTGCAATTGAAATGGCCCAACGATTTATTGTTGAATGGAAAAAAATGCGCGGGCATTTTGACCGAAGCCAAAACGATCGGCGATAAGATCGAGTACGTGATTGCCGGTGTGGGCGTGAATGTTAATTTCCACGCGGCGGATCTTCCTGATATTCCGCGCGCGGCGACGACTTTGTCCGACGAACTCGACGCGTTCATTCCGCGCGTGCAACTCGCGCAATCCATTCTGCGCGGGATTGATGATTATTACGCGCGTTTTTCTGGCGGCACCGATTTGGATTCGGAATGGAAAGCGCGGCTCGCGACTATCGGTCAGCGCGTGCGCGCGCAGATTGAATCGCGTATCGAGGAAGGCATCGCGGAAAATGTTGATCGCGAGGGCGCGTTGTTGTTGCGGCGCGCGGACGGAACGATCGCGAAATTAATCGCGGGTGATGTGACGTTGATCGCGTAGGGGCGAGGCATTCGTCTCATCTTGGATCTCGAAGAATTTGGTCGGACGATTCCAATCAAATTGAAATCGGAAATTTTTCTGACGAATGCCTCGCCCATACAAAACGGAGGAAAAATGAAATTAACTTTTCGACACTGGTTTCTAATTTCGTTGATGATTCTCATCAACGTGATTTTGTTTGGCTGCCTTTTGCTCGCGGTGACTGGTAAAATTTCCGTTGGGTGAAAATAAAAGGGCAGGTATGAAACCTGCCCCTACGAAATATTACGGCGTTAACACCAACAATCCCTCTCTAATTTTTTCCACTTCACCGCGCGAAAAATATAACGGCACGTACTGAATGGTCGCCCACATTTGCGCCATGTCGCTGTAATGTTTATTCAGCGGCAAGCCCGATTGCCCCACCGGCAAAATTACTTGCGAACGATCCCAATTGCTTGTATCCGCGATAAAACGCATGGACGGATGATTCGTCATTCCATAGTTACCGCGCGTGTCGCTGAATTTTGTCGAGTTGATTGTAAAACCGTCGCCGTTCACTTCGATCGGTCCAACATTGAAAAGTAAATTGAGCGGTTGCACCGATCCGACCGGGTGCGCGTACGTCGCGGTATGTAATTTCCCCCACTTCCAATCGCTCGGCGAATCACCCAATAATTTCGCGAGATCGTCCACGCCTTGTTCAAAACTTTTTTTCAAAATATCATCGCGCGATTCTTTTTGCGCGGTCGTCGGATCGTCCCAGCCCGCGGCATCTGTTTTTTCCAACAGCAAATAAATCGCGAGCCGATTCGCATCCGAGTACCCTTGATACAACTTGAACAGATCATCCGACATTTTATTCGCGAACGTATTGCGCACGAGTCGCGCGTACGTCGCTTCTAAAATCGAAGTCGCCGCGCTGTCCGTGCTGAGAACGCCATTCCAACTCTTGACCAACTCCAACGCGCGCGTCGCTTGCGTTTTGTCGGACGATAAACCCGCGACATACTTTTGCAAGCGCAACAGAAATACGGATGTGCTATCGCCTTGCATCATTTTGAAATCGTCAACCGTGATTTTTGATTTCGCGCGCAAGAGATCGTTGATGCGTTGCGCGCGGAACGGCGCCGCCCAATCGCGGCTGATCATATATTTGTACGAATACGGCGCGACTTGTTGATTCGCGGTCGCGATATAATGCGCCGCGGGATTGTACGCAGACGGCAATTCATCGTACGGAATGTAAC
The DNA here is from genome assembly GCA_016200825.1 of Chloroflexota bacterium. Lineage (GTDB taxonomy): Bacteria > Chloroflexota > Anaerolineae > UBA4142 > UBA4142 > JACQEA01. The sequence goes on from JACQEA010000090.1 coordinate 6,034, forward strand.
CCAACCATTCATAGTCACCCGACGCGCCATCAACCGGCACCGAGCCGTCACCTTTCGCGCGGATTGGAATGTTGCCCGGAGTTTGATAACCGATATTGCCGTCCACATCTACGTACACCGTATTCTGCGCGGGCGCATCAAATAATTTCATGGCTTCGCGGAATTCTTTGAAATCGCGCGCGCGATCTAATTTGCTGACCGCGCCGAGAATGTGACTGCGTTCTTTCAACGCGGTCCATTGCAAAGCCAACGGCTCTTTCACGCCGTCGAACACCGGCGTCATAATCGGTCCGTGCCGCGAAATTTTTACTTCGAGCTGAACATCCGCGCCGCCTTTAACTTTGATCGTCTCTTTGACGATTTGAAAATCTTCGAACTTGCCTTTGAATTCGTACTGATTTGGATTTTGCGGATTTATTTTTTCGACATAGTAATCCACCACATCGGGTCCCACATTTGTAAAACCCCACGCGATTCGATCGTTATGCCCAATCACAACACCCGGCGTCGCGGGCAACGCAAACCCAACCACATTGTACGGACAATCCGCGCTGACCGGCGCGCAATGCAAACCGATCACGTACCAAATCGCGGGAATCTGCACGCCCAAGTGCGGATCGTTTGCGAGCATCGGTTTGCCGCTCGCGGTTTTCGTTCCATCCACCACCCAATTATTTGAGCCCGCGCCGCGATCAAAAAATTGCAACGCGTCATAGCGCGCGTTGATCGCGTTAAAATCGGGATTGCCGATTGAGACCATCGGCAGCGCGTCTGTTGGCGCGCGATATTCGTCCGCGGCGGAATAGTCCACAATGAATGGACCCGTCGTCGGATAATCCGGCGCGATTTCTTTCCACTTGCTCAATCCTAAATTCGCGATGAATTGCGCGCGCTGAAGATCGAACTGACTCGATCCGCCGAGATTGAACGCCATCACTTTTGCCCATCCCAATGAATCGACCGGCGTCCACGGCTCCGGCGAAATTCCAATCAACGTGTACTCGACCGGCAAATTATCGCGATGCGTATCAATGAACGCGTTGACCCCAGCCGAAAACGCGACGAGCGCGCGTTTTTCATCGTCGTTCGCGGTTTCCCAATCGGCTTTCGCCGCGCGCGCCAGCCCAATCGTGCGCAAAAATTTATCGTTGTTGAGATTCGACGCGGACAGTTCGGACAAACGTCCCGCGCCGGTGCGGCGGCTCTGTTCCATTTGCCACAACCGATCTTGCGCGTGCACGTACCCTTGCGCGAAAAGCAAATCGTCTACATTCGCCGCGTAAATGTGCGGGATGCCGTTGAGATCGCGCAGAACTTCGACTTGCGCTTTGAGTCCGGCGACGCGCAGCGTGCCGTTGATTTGCGGATGCGTTTTCGTGACGAACCAATATCCGCCAATTCCGCCAACGATGATGAGGACGATCAGGATCGCGCCGACGATTTTAATAACGCGTTTTAATAATTTCATTTTTGTTCTCCCTTGCCAAAGGTTTGTGACTCTGACCACGCGCGCAGCACGCGATAAAAAATTTTCTCTGCGCTCTCCGCGTTTTTCGCGGTAAAATATTTCCAAACCAAAAACCGCTCGCCGCCTTGCGAACGGTTGGCTCTGATGGCGCATACGGGCTTCGAACCCGTGATCTCCGCCTTGAGAGGGCGGCGTCCTGGACCACTAGACGAATGCGCCGCGTGATTGATGGGAATTGTATTCGCGACACAATGCAAAGTCAAATTGAATTGAATCACGCCAAAGATTATGCTATAATCGCGGTAATGAAAAAAATTCGCAAGTCCTCGCGTAACGGCCGCCGCCGCCGCATTCCAATGCGCGATATCCACGCGCTCGCGCGACAAATCGCAAATAATTTTCATCCCGAAAAGATCATTCTCTTTGGCTCCTACGCCTACGGCAAACCGCGTTCAGAGAGTGATGTAGATTTGTTGGTGGTAATGGATTCATCGGTCCGGAATGTTCAACAAGCCGTTCAGATTTCCCGCGCGCTGGATTATCATTTCGGTCTCGAATTGCTCGTTCGTAATTCACGCCAACTCCAAGACCGGATTGCGTTGGGCGATTATTTTTTGCGCGAGATTGTAGAAAAAGGCAAAGTGTTGTATGCGCGCGCTGACAACCGAGTGGATTGAAAAAGCAGAAGGCGATTTCAACACCGCGCTGAGAGAATCACGCGCGCGCAAATCTCCGAACTATGATGCGGTTTGTTTTCATTGCCAGCAATGCGCCGAGAAATATTTGAAAGCGTTTCTGCAAGAAAGAAACATCCAGTCTCCAAAAGTCCACAACCTCAATGATCTACTTGAACTTATCTTGCCTGCCGATAGCTCATTCGAATTTCAACGCAGTTACTTGAAAGACCTTACGAAATTTGCAGTTGAGTTTCGTTACCCGGGGGAGAGGGCAGTCGAAGAGGATGCAATCGGCGCGCTCCAAACAACTAAACGAATTCGAAAATTCGTGCGCCAAAAATTGAAATTGAAAGAATAAGTTTTTGCTCTCGTCCATATTTCTGTTATAATCTGCGCGTGAAATTTTTGTTTCCTGTTCTGGTTGCGCTCCTAACCATTTTCGCGATTGCGCCGCTGGGTTATCCCGGCGGTTTTCAATCTCACAGTGGATTACTCGCGGTCTACAATCTGATTGATCTCGATCAACAGCCGCTCCAATTTTTCAATTGGGCGCCAGTGATCGGGCGCTCGTTTGATTTTTTGCGCGGCGACGGCGCGCTGCCGTACTGGTTCGCGTTGCTTTTTCATCGCGGTGGCGTTAGTTATCTCGATTCAATCAAACTGGTTTACGCGCTCGCGTGGATTGCCAGCGGACTCGCGATGTTCGCGCTCGCGAAAAATTTTTTTGCCGACGCGGGCGCGCTGCTTGCCGTGACCGTGTACGTGTATTTGCCGTACCATATCGTGACCGTGTACGTGCGCGGCGCGTTTGCCGAATCCGTTGCGTGGGCGTTGTTTCCGATTGCGATGCTCGCATTAACAAGACCGAGGACGAAAGACGAAGGACGGAAGACGTTTGCCTTTACCCTTTTTACTTTTGCTTTTTTATTTCTCACCCAGCCCGGTCTCGCGATTCTTTTCGCGTTCGTTGCATCGCTTCTCATCTTCGCGATCAACGGGCGCGCGCAAAATTTTGCGCGAACCGTTGCGCCGCCACTCGCGGGAATTTTTCTCGGCGCGCTATTTTCACTCCCGCTGCTGGCGCGCTACGGAATTTCTTTCCCGCGCGATGGTTTTACCGCGTCATTTGTTTTCCCGTTTCAACTTTTTTCCGCGCTGTGGGGCTATGGCACGAGCACCGGCAGTTTTCTGGATCAATTTCCGTTTCAACTTGGGGTGGTGCCATTAGGTTTTGCGATCGCAACGCTCGCGATAAAGACGCGCGCGGCGAACGAGGCGAACCGCGCGCGAACCATCGCGCTGATTTTTTTAGGCGCGGCGGTTATTTTATCCGCGCTCACATTTGAAATCGCCGCGCCGCTGTGGAGCATTCTGAATTTTTTTGTCAGCGCGCCGTGGCAATTGCTCGCGCTCGTCGGTTTCGCGCTCGCGTTTGCGGCGGGCGCGGTAACAAAACTCGACGCGCAACTCGCGCGCTTTCCCATGCTCGCC
>JACQEA010000358.1 GCA_016200825.1 Chloroflexota bacterium
CCATCGGAATTGTTTGTCGGTTTAAATCGTTTTGCGGTTGGGTTGATTGATCCCGCGCGCGGTATGATTCATGACGCCACCGTGCATTTCCAATATTTCGATATCAGCGATCCCGCGCACGCGCGGCTGGAATCCGAAGCCGATGCGACGCGCATTCAAACGCCGGATCAGCTCACGACCATTTACGCGCACACGCGCGCGTTTGATCGCGCGGGAAATTGGGGCGTCGAGGTGCAAGCGCGTTTTCCGAACGGCAGTGAAGCGATTGAACGCGTCGCGTTTCAAGTGGTGAAAGATTCGCCGACCAAAAAACCGGGCGAGCCCGCGCCGATCATCAAAACACTTACCGCCGCGGACGTGGCGAATGATTTCAAAAAACTTACTTCGGCAACCACACCCACCGCGGCGTTTTATCAGACGAGTTTGGATCAAGCGGTGAAGAATGGCAAGCCGACGGTTTTACTTTTCTCCACGCCCGCGTTTTGTCAGACGCGATTGTGTGGCCCCGCGTATGAAATCGTCACGGCGATTTACGCGCGCGTGGGCGATGCCGCGAATTTTGTTCACGTCGAGGTTTTTTCTGGTTTGCCCAATCCCGCCGGAAATAATTTTGCGCTCGCGCCGGCGATGCATGTGTTTGGCTTGACGACCGAACCGTGGGTGTTCGTCATTGATCGCGCGGGCAAGATCGCGTATCGCGTTGAAGGTGTGTTCACGGCGGAGGAAGTGACGCGCGAATTGCAAGCCGTGTTGAAATGAAACGCCGGTCGCGCAATTTGCCGCGCGCGCGCTCTAATGTTATAATACTGCCAGAATTCAAACCGGAAAAATAATATGGGTCCCTATCTGAATGTCATTCAAATAATTATTTCGATCACCTTGATGGCGTTGATTCTGATTCAGGTGAAAGGCGAAGGCGGAAGCGGCGTGTTTGGCGGACCCGGTGTCGCGCACACGCGGCGCGGGTTGGAACTCACGATTTTTCGCGCCACCGTTGCGCTCGCCGCGATTTTTTTGCTGATGTCTTTTCTCAGCGCGTTCTTCGCGGTTGGATCCTAAACCGGTTAGGAATTAAATTCGCGTGAAACATATTCGCGGGCAAGTCATTATCGCGCTCACGGGCGTTGCGCTCTTGAGCGCGATTCTAATTTTTCTGGCGGCAAGCACGGATACCATCGAGCGTCCGGATTTTGGCGGCACGCATATTGAGGGCGTCGCCGGAAAACCGAGCGCGATCAATCCAATCTTTAGCGAATACAACGATGTGGATCGCGATCTCACCGCGTTGATTTTTACCGGGCTCACGCGCGCGGATGAAAATGGGCGGATTCAACCCGACCTCGCGACGCGCTGGACCGTTTCGCCGGATGGATTGGTGTACACGTTTACTTTGCGCGCCGATGTGCGCTGGCACGATGGCGAGCGATTCGACGCGCAAGATGTTTTGTCCACCATCAGCGCGATTCAAGCGCCGGATTCCAAAGCGCCGCCCGCGCTCTCGATTTTTTGGCGCACGGTCGCGGTCACGCGCGTGGATTCGCTCACGCTGCGTTTTCAATTGACGCAAGCGTACGCGCCGTTTCTAGAATTCACCACCATCGGCATTCTGCCCGCGCATTTGCTCAAAGATGTTTCCTCCGCCGATCTTGCCGCGCAGCCGTTTAATCGTCGTCCGATCGGCACCGGTGCGTTTCAATTTCTGGAAGCCACCGGCGATTCGTTGACGTTAGAAGCGAATCCAAGTTATTACGGTGCGCGTCCGTACTTGGCGCGGATTCAATTCAAATTTTATCCGGATTACGAATCCGTTTTTGCGGCGTTTAATCGCGGTGAAGTGGAAGGCGTCTCGCGCATTTTGCCGTCGTATCTCACCAAAGCGCGCGCGACAACTAATCTAAAAATGTACACGACGCGATTGTCCGGCTATACGCTGATCTTTTTGAATTTGTCCAAAGCGCCGTTTCAAGATAAACAAGTTCGCCAAGCGCTCTTGTCCGCGATTGATCGAACCCATTTGGTGAACGATATTTTGCTCGGGCAAGGCATCGTCGCCGCAAGTCCGATCGAGCCGGGGTCGTGGGCGAACGATTCATCCATCAAACCATATCCGTACGATATTGCCAAAGCAAATCAATTGCTGGACGCGGCCGGTTGGAGCGCGCGCGGCGCGGATGGGACGCGACAAAAAGACGGCCGCGCGTTTGCGTTCACGCTGCATACCAACGATGATCCCACGCGCATCGCGTTGGTGCAAGAAATCGCGAAAGCGTGGCAGAACGTGGGCGTGAAAGCGGTAATTCAACCGATGCCGCCGACGCAACTGGTGCAAAATATTTTGCGCCCGCGTCAGTTCGACGCGGTCTTGTACGAATGGCGCACGCTTTCGTCCGATCCGGATCAGTACGAAAATTGGCATCAGACGCAAATTCCCGGCGCCGCGAATCTGGGCCAGAATTACAGCGGCTTGAACGATCGCGATATCAGCGAAGCGCTGGAAGCCGCG
>JACQEA010000359.1 GCA_016200825.1 Chloroflexota bacterium
CGACGGGCTCATGCGATTGACGAGGAGCGAATAAGGCGCGCCGCGCGCGCGCGGATCAAACCAATGCGTGTCCGCAAGCAAACGATCGTATTTTATTGCGCGGCGATCCAGTTCGGCAAAAAGCGGTTTAAACCATTCGGGATGTTCGTAGTAAATGGCAATCGGTTTTTCCATTTTGTTCTCACGAGGGCGTGTATGCAAAACCTTCGCGCAGGATTCTAGAGCATTTGCCACCAAGATATTTCTACGTAACCAGCGGCAACAGAACTTTTTGCATACACGTCCTAATTCAAATTACATTCTAGAATCTGGTCGTCATTAATTTCTGACGGTTCTTCCGCGTTCATTTCAAATTCACTTGACCATTCTCCGATCTCGCGCAATTGTTGCCGCAATTTCGCCGCGCTCGTGACGCCGTGATTGACGCGGCGCGGTTTACCTTGATGGTCAATAATAAAAGTTGTCGGGACGGACAACACGCCCCACGAATCTGCGGTTTTAGGATACAGCGTCGCGTCAATCTTGATAATTTGAAGCGCGCCGCGCGCCTGGCTAATCAATCGTTCGAGCGCGGGAATCTGCAACGTGCGGCACGGAATGCAATCCGGTGATGTGAAATATAAAATCGCGGGCTTGCCCTCTTCGCGCGTTTCCAAGCCGCGCATAGATGCCGCGCCGCGGCGCAGACGCCACAATTTGCCGCGCGTCCAAACAAAATAGAGCGCGATGCCGAGCGCGAAAATTATCGTGGCACTGACGATGCGATCAAACATTTAGTAACCCTCTTCACTCTAACCACGCGCGCAAGCGTTCCGCTTCAAACGCGCGTTTGTCTGCTAAATATTTTTCCGATGGATCGGTGAGCGAAACTCGCGGCGCGGGTTCAGCAAGAAATTCTCCTTGCACCATCATCGCTTCGCCGTTGCCAACTTCCAAAAAGCAACCGCCCGCGCCATCAAACTGCGCGGTTGGCATTCTGTTTTCAAATGTCGCGATAATTCGTTCCGCCGCGACACGCGCCATCGCTTCGGCGAAAACCCCGGCTTTGGGCAATGGTTTTCCGTTCGCGGTCAAAATTTCTACAACATCGCCAACCGCGTACACATTTGCGAATTTCGTTTCGGTAGTGCGCGGATTGATCTTGATCCAATCTCCGCCGTTGGTCAAACCACTTTGCGCGATCACGGCCGGAACGCGATGCGGCGGCACGCCGAGCAAGAGATCAAATTCGCGTTTGCCATTCGCAAACACCACCGCGTTTTTTTCAACCGACGCGGCTTTGAGGTTGGGCATAAAATTAATTCCAGACGCGCTCAAACGATTCTCGATCACACTGCAACTGGCTTGACCCAAGACCGGGAGCGACATCGGTTGCGGCGTGAAAACATCCATCTCGATTGCTTTGCCTTGCCGCGCGAAAAAATCGCGCGTGAGCAACGCGAGTTCGTACGGCGCGGGCGGGCATTTGTACGGCGCGCCAAAAATTCCAATCGCGAGGCGCGCGCCGGTAAAATCGCGCAACGCGTCTGCCGCGCGCGGAATGTTCACGCGGTCGTAGAAATTGATCGCGTGGGATGCGAATCCTGGAATTTTTTCAGACGCCAACTCCGCGCCGAGCGCGATAATAATCGCGTCCGCTTGGAATGATTTGCCGTCAATGGTTGCGGCGCGCGCGTCCGGATCGAGTTGCGTAATCGGCGCGTGAATAAAGTGAATTCCTTTTCGTTCCAACGCGGCGAGCGGGCGTAACCCTTCGTCCATTGTAGACGCGCCGACTAGCGCCCAAGTTTGGCGAAAGCCAACCATAAAATGCGCGCGCTGATCGGCGAGAATGATTTCGTCTTTGTGATCTAACTTGGCGCGCAAATGATGCGCCGCGGCAAGCCCACCGAACCCGCCGCCGAGAATAAGAACGCGTCTCATTTGATTTCCTTTGAATGCGCGGCGCGCTTAATGTGGGCGCATCCCGGGAAAAACTCCGGGCAGTGGATTGGCCGTAAAGCCCGGCGCGCCGATCCGGTTGAGCCAGTAATAAACCATACAGCCCGCGCAAAATCCGACAAATAAATTTAGCGCGGCGAGAAAAATAACGAGCCACACCAAAGCCCAACCGATAATCGGCGCGCCAAAATAAAGCGCGAACGTTCCGATCAACATCACAACGCCGCCGAATCCTTGCGCAAAGAGATGCGGTTCGGGATTATCTTCGATCACATCCGGCTTGAGAATCCGCGCGGGTTTGAACACGCGGAAATAAATCGGCGCGAATCCAGCTTTGCGCGTGATCAGTGTGCCATACAGCATCACGAGCGTCACAAATGCCGCGAGCCAGAACGCGTCGCTGATGAACGCGGCGAGGAGCAAACCAATAATGATCGCCTGATTCGTACGCAGAACGGAATGGTCTACTTTGCGAATGCTTTGATTCATTTGAAATCCTCCCTGTGTAAAAACAAAAAAACTCATCGTTCAAATTCCGCGATGAGTTTTTTTATTTCAACTTCTAACGCCTGCGCGTCACGTCCGCCAGCGTTTTGTTTTTTAGAATGTCGTCGGTGGCTTGTTTCACTTCGCGCCAGACGTAACAATAATCGCAGTGATCGTCGCACGCGTTTTTATTTTCAAGACATTCCACTGGCGCTGTCGTGCCGTCGAGCACGCGCACCGCATCGCTTAATTTTATTTGACGCGGCGGGCGAGCCAATTGGTGTCCGCCGTGTCGCCCGCGACTGGAATGCACAAGTCCGGAACGCCGCAAAACGATCAAGAGTTGATTGAGATAATCTGGCGGAATATGTTGGCGCTTTGCAATTTCACCGCTCGCGACGGGACCTTTATCGTAATTCTCCGCGAGGTGGAACAACGCGCGCAAACCATATTCACCGCGACTGGAAACTCTCATCGGGAAACCTCGTGCGCGGCTCGCTCGGTGCGCGTCGCGCTCGCGTCGTCTGCACGCGATTAATTCCTCAAACGAAATTATTCGCCTACATCGACGCGCAACTACACAAGCACGCCAGCGGCAATGTCCAAACTGGATTGGGATGGGGAAATTGAAACATGGGCTAAAAGAAATACTTGACTAAATTAGTTAATATTCTACGCCGATTGCGCGGAATGTCAAGTAAAAAATTCATATGGTTCATAAAAAAACCGAAAGATTTCTAAAATCTTTCGGTTCAATTATTTGCTCACTTCACGCTCTGCGCAACATCAGTTATTTATTTCCGCAATTCGCCCGGGGGATGTTCTTGCAGAAACGCGCCGAGCACACCATTCACAAATCGCGGCGCGCTGTCGCTGCCATAAATTTTCGCCAATTCAACCGCTTCATTGACCGCTACTTTGATCGGCACATCGAGCGCGTGCTCCAATTCGTACAACGCCATTCGCAAAATATTTCGATCCACTAACGCGAGTTGGCTCACGGGCCATTCCGGTGCGTACTGGGTGATAATCGTATCGAGCAATTCTCGATTCGCGATCACACCTTGCGTCAACGTTTGCGTGAACTCTACCCCTTCGGCGGAAAGATTTTCATCTTCACAGCGACGCTGGATCACCGCGCGTGCGTCGTGTCCGACACTGTCAATTTCAAATAATGCTTGTAACGCGAGTGCGCGCGCTTGTCTGCGAGTTTTCACGTGGGCTTACTCGGGCGTCGTTGCGAAACGATCCGCAACGTCTTCGATATGCACATTTATTTGCTTCACCGACATTCCTAACCCATCTTCCACCGCGCGCTGAATTTCGCGTTGGAGGGTTTGCCCCAGCGACAACATCGGCGCGTCCGGTTCGGCGATGATAAATAAATCAATCGTCGCTAGATCCGCGTCAAGGTCTAACGCGATCCCGGTCGCGGCGCGCGCGGTCAGCAACCGATTCACGCGCGGCGATTGAAATGTATCCATGCGCGCGACGCCTGGAATCGCGCGCGCGGTTTGTCGAACGATTTCACGAATCACATCTGGCGCGACCGTGACCGTGCCAAGTTGTTCCGACATTCAAAACTCCTACGTTAATCCGCCATCTACGGCAATCACTTGTCCGGTGACGTACGCCGCCGCGTCGGATGCGAGAAACGCGACGACATTCGCGACTTCTTCGGCAGTGCCCATGCGTCCGAGCGCGGTCAATTTTACAATCGCGTCTTTGATTTCTTGCGGCAAAACATTCGTGATGTCGGTCGGAATATAACCGGGCGCAACCGCGTTCACGAAAATATTTTTACTGCCGTATTCTTTCGCCATCGCTTTGGTAAAACCGATCATTCCCGCTTTCGCCGCAGAATAATTCGTTTGACCCGGATTGCCGACAATGCCCGCGACCGAAGTCATATTTACGATGCGCCCATAGCGTTGCTTCATCATTTGACGCAAAGCGGCTTTGCTGCAATTGAAAACACTTTTCAAATCTTGCTGAATAATAAAATCAAAATCCTCTTCTTTCATCAGCGCGAGCAAATTATCGCGCGTGGTACCGGCATTATTCACCAAAATATCCAGACGACCGAATTGATCGGTCACGGCTTTGATCACCGCCGTCGCGGCTTGAAAATTACTGACATCGCCTTGAATCGCGAACGCTTCTCCGCTTTTATTTTTTATTTCTGCG
>JACQEA010000091.1 GCA_016200825.1 Chloroflexota bacterium
ACGTGGAATACGCGAGCAATAAAATGACGAGTGATACGCACAGCACGCTCACGCCGGCAATGCCAACCATCGCGAGCGCGCGAAATAATCGCGGATGATTGAGCAAGATGCCGCGCAGGCGCGCGCATAAGGCAGGGGCATTGTATTCCGGCGGAGGTTGTGGTAAAGTTGAACCGAGATTATTTTCCATCTGATTGGCGCCGTATGTTAGCATGGCAATTGCAGATTACCAAACGACGGGAAACGTTCGCGCAAATTTGGGGTTTACTCAATGATTGAGTCTCGGTCACAAAGGAGGTGATATCGCGAAAACGTCAATAACCGCAAACCAATATCGGAACGCGGCGGAGGGAAAATAATTTTTTTTCATTTCCCCGCCTCTAAAAATATTCTCACTCCAAAGGAGAAATCGAAATGGGTCTGAATTTTTCTGGCATGATGAATGCATCGCTGAATGTGCTGACCAAACCTTCCACCGCGTCGTTTGAAGCGGCGAAGAGCGCAGTCAATACAACCAGCACTTTGGTGGGTTTGGCGGTCGCGGGTGCGGTTATCGGAATAATTGCCGCATTCGGAGCCGGCACCGGAGTTGTCGCCGGTTTGGTCGGCGGTGTGATTGGCGGTGCGATTGGCGGTGCGATTGGCGCGGTGATCGGATTTTACGTCATTCAAGCGGTTGTCTTTGTAGTCGCGAAAGTTTTTGGCGGCACCGGCGGATTTATGGATCAGGCAAACTTGATGGGCACTTTTTACGTGCCGTTGGTTGTCGTTTTCCCGTTATTAGGTCTGATTCCGGTTATCGGCACGATCCTCGGTTTTGTTGTTCTGGCGTATGAATTGTTTCTCACCGGCTTGGGCTTGCAAGTCGCACAATCATTGCCCTCGCAAAAAGCATGGCTCGCGGTCGTCGTGTTGGTCGTACTGTACATCGTCTTTCTCGTGTTTCTCGCGGCGGCGTTGTTTGCGATCGTTGCGGGCTTGGGCTTGTTGGGTGGATGATAGTCCGCATTTTGTGAACGCGAAACCGCAGGAGCAAAATGTTTCTGCGGTTTTTTTTGTTTGCGTTTGCTGTGATTCGTGATAAAATGAGTCAATGATTGCTTGACGCCATTGTGCGGAGAAAACTATGGGTCTCACATTCGTCAAAGTCAAGTTTTGGAACCCTTCTCATCCGGAAATCTTTATGGAGCGTGAATTCTTGGTGGATTCGGGTGCGGTCTATAGTCTTGTCCCCAAGCCACTTTTAGCCGAACTGGGAATTGTGCCTTACACCAAAAAGCATTTCATGGTTGCCGATGGTCGAAGCATCGAGAGAGATCTTGGTTGGGCATTTTTTTCTGTGGATGGAGAGGCAAGCCCCTCGCCGGTCATCTTCGGAGAACCGAATGACCAATTCCTCTTGGGTGTAGTTACCTTGGAATCTGTCGGATTGATGATTGATCCCATCAATGGAAAACTCAAACCCCTTCCCATGTTGTTGATGGCAGTCTCAACACGCTAGAAAGTCCTCTTTGCCAAGAATCTATGTCGCGCTGGATCTCGAAACGACCGGCTTGCAAGCCGATCGCGATGCCATCGTCGAAATCGGCGCGGTGAAATTTCGCGGCGACGAAATTGTGGACGAATGGTCGTCGCTCGTCAATCCGCAACGCGCCTTTTCGCGCAAAATCGAAAAACTGACCGGCATCAATCAATCCGATGCTGAACGCGCGCCCTCGCTCTTTTCTATTTTCCCCGCGCTCAAACGCTTCGTCGGCGAATATCCCATCGTCGGACACAATATCCAATTCGATCTTGCGTTTCTGCAACGCGCCGGTTTTAACGCGAGCGCGCCCGCGCTCGATACGTTCGAACTCGCGTGCATCTTGATGCCGTACGCCTCGCGCTATTCGCTTGGCAAATTATTAGACGAATTGAAAATTGAATTTCCGACGCGTCATCGCGCGCTCGACGACGCGCGCGCGACCTTTCAACTTTTCAACGCGTTATGCGATCGCGCGACGCGCCTCTCGCCGAAAATGATTCAAGAGATCGCGCGGCTGGGCGATAAAGCCGATTGGCCGCTCAAGCTTGCGTTTCAAGATTTATTACGCGATCGCATGCGCAGTTCGCAATCGTCCGGCACGATTGGCGCGCAACTGCAAGCCAAAGGATTTGTTTCCGACGACGAAAATTTGGGCGTGTTGTTTTCGCAAGACCGCGATGACAAACCGCTCAAACCGAACGCGCAAACTAAACCGTTGGACGCGGACGCGCTCGCAGAAATGTTGGGCCCCAACGGTTTATTCGCGCGCGGATTTCCCGGCTATGAACATCGCCCGCAACAAATCGCGATGATGCGCGCGGTCGCGACAGCGTTCAATCACAGCGGCACGCTGTTAGTGGAAGCCGGCACGGGCACCGGCAAAAGTGTGGCGTATCTGTTGCCCGCGATCTATTGGGCGTATCAAAATAATCAACGCGTCGTCGTTTCTACGAACACGATCAATTTGCAAGACCAACTGTTCACCAAAGATATTCCGGATCTCAAAAAGATTCTGCCGTTCGATTTCAAAGTCGCGATTCTCAAAGGTCGTTCCAATTATTTGTGTCGGCGGCGTCTGGACGCGTTGCGGCGCAAAGAAAAATTGTCGGTGGATGAAGCGCGCGTGCTTGCCAAAGTGTTGGCGTGGCTGCCGTCCACAACAACCGGCGACAATGCGGAATTGACGTTGATACATTCTGAAAACGCGGTGTGGGCGTCGCTCGCGAGCGACGCGGATTATTGCACGCCGGAACGCTGCGCGCATCGCGACGATCAATGTTTTTTTTATCGCGCGCGCGAAAAAGCCGAGCGCGCGCATTTGCTCATTATCAATCACGCGTTGCTCCTCACCGATATGGCGCTGGAACATCAAGTCCTGCCCGACTACAAATATTTGATCGTGGACGAAGCGCATCATTTAGAAGCCGCCGCGACTGACGCGCTCGCGTTCGAAGCGAGCAAAACATCGCTGGATGCGTTGTTGCTTGGGTTGGCGAATCAACGCGGCGGATTGTTGGGCAATCTGGCGGGCAGTTTGTACAACGCGGCAATTCCAAAGCCGGTGAAAAACGAAATCCAAAATTTGATCAGCGATGGCGCGCAAGATATTGATCGCGCGCAGCGCGGCGTGTACGATTTTTTCAACGCGCTGGAACAATTTTTGGAACACCAAGAACTCGCGCCCGGCGAAAGCGATAATCAGTACGATCGCCAGATTCGCATTACGCCCGCGCGGCGCGCGCAACCCGCGTGGAGCGACGTCGAAATCGCGTGGGACGATTTTGGCGCGCGTTTGGCTAAAGCGCGCGATGGATTGGAAAAAATTTACGGCGTGTGGAGCGATCTCGAAGCGGACGACGCGCCGAGCCAACCGGATTTGGAACAAGAACTCGCCGCGGCAATGCATCGCGTCGCCGATACGCGGATGCAATTGGAAGCGCTCGTCACCAAACCGCAAGCCGGTGGAATTTATTGGGCGCAGATCAACGCGCGCAAAGGCGATACCGCGCTTCATGTCGCGCCCTTGTACGTGGGCGAGCAATTGCAAAAAAAATTATTCGCGGAAAAAGAAACTGTAATTTTGACTTCCGCGACTCTGAGCGTGAATAATAATTTTGCGTACATCAAATCGCGATTAGGGATTGGCGAGTGGGCGGATGAGCTGGCGGTTGGCTCGCCGTTTGATTTCAAACGCGCCGCGCTCGTTTTTCTCCCGACCGATATTCCCGAACCGGGCGAAAGTGGTTTTCAAAAAACGGTTGAGCAAGCGTTGGTGCAATTATTTATCGCGACGCAAGGCCGCGCGCTCGCTTTATTTACCTCGCATTCGCAATTGCAAGCGACTTATCGCGCGATTACGCGGCCGTTGGAAGAGGAAGAGGTGATTGTGATCGCGCAAAATTTGGACGGTTCGCGCCGTCAAGTTTTGGAAACGTTCAAAACGCAAGAGCGCACCGTTCTTTTGGGCACGCGATCGTTTTGGGAAGGGATTGATGTAGTGGGCGAAGCGCTATCGTGTCTGGTGATCGCGCGCTTGCCGTTTTCCGTACCGAGCGATCCGATCTTTGCCGCGCGCAGTGAAACGTTCGAAGATTCGTTCGCGCAATATTCGGTGCCGGAAGCGGTATTGCGTTTCCGGCAAGGGTTCGGGCGGTTGATTCGGAGCAAAAATGATCGCGGGATTGTAGTGGTGTTGGACAAGCGCGTGCAAACGAAACGGTACGGAAAAATGTTTATCGAATCGTTGCCCGATGTTGCGGTCGAAAAAAAATCGCTGAAAGAATTGCCGCGCGTGGCGGAGCAATGGCTGGCGTGAATTTACTGCAAACCAAAAACAGATTGACCCTGAAACTTGTAACTTGAAACTATCCGCGCTATAATCGCGCATTGAATTTTTCAGCAGGAGTTTTTCTCACGATGATTGGCGTTCAAGATTTACGCAAAGGCACGACCTTTATTGACGACGACGGCAATTTGTACAAAGTGCTAGAGTATCAACACGTCAAACAAGGCCGCGGCAACGCGACGATCAAAACCAAATTGCGCAACGTCAAGACCGGCGGAACGGTGGACAAAAATTTTCAATCCGGCGGACGCGTGCAAGATATCCGGCTGGATAATCATAACGTGCAATATCTTTATCGCGACGGGGATACGTTTCATTTTATGGACACCGAAACGTACGAACAACCGATGTTGTCGAAACAAGATGTGGGCGACGCGGCGCAATGGCTGAAAGAAAATATCATGGTCGAATTGATGACGTACGAAGGCAAGCCGATTGAAATTGAATTGCCGACGACGGTGGATCTCAAAGTGACCGAGACGGCGCCGGGTTTCAAAGGCGACACCGCGAGCGGCGGCGGCAAACCCGCCACGCTCGAAACCGGTGCGGTCGTCACCGTTCCATTTTTTGTTACTGTGGGCGATGTCGTCCGCGTTGATACGCGCGATGGATCGTACGTGACGCGGGTCTGATAGCAGATGGCGTAGTGCGAATAGAAGATGGGAAGGAGCGGATAATGACAAATTATCAATTCACTGTAGTCATTGAACCGGATGAAGAAGGATTTCACGCGTATGCCCCATCATTGCCGGGTTGTCACACTTTCGGCGGAACGGTCGAAGAAGCGCGCGCAAATATTCTTGAAGCGATTGAACTGCATGCCGAAGAGATTTTGAAAGACGGTGAGGCGATTCCGGTCGAAGCGGAATCTTTGTTCATCACGCGTTTGTCTGTGCCGATTGCCGGATGAGCGAAAAAATTCCGCGCGTCGATTGCCAAGATTTGAGTTGAAAAATTTCGTGAATTACTCTAGGCGCGCACTGAGTGCGCCTTTTTCTTTTCCAAAAATGCAACCGACACTTTTCTCAGATTCTTCTGCTCTCTCCGTTTCGCAACTTGTCCGCCAAATCAAAGATGTCGTCGAAGCAGATGAAATTCTGAACGATGTCTGGGTGCGCGGCGAAGTTTCCAATTTTTCTCAAGCCGCCTCGCGGCATGTTTATTTCACGCTCAAAGATCGCGACGCGCAAATCAAATGCGTGATGTGGCGCGATGACGCGGCGCGCGTGTTGCGTCTGCCTGAAAATGGCGAGGCGATTGAAGCGCACGGCCGCGTTTCCATGTACGAAACGCGCGGCGATGTGCAATTGTACGTTGACGAAATCAAACTCGCGGGCGCGGGCGCGTTGTGGCAAGAGTTTGAAAACTTGCGCGCGCGGCTTGACGCGGAAGGATTGTTCGATGCCGCGCGCAAGCGCGCGCTGCCGCAATTTCCAAAAATAATCGGCGTGGTCACGTCGCGGCAAGGCGCGGTGCTGCGCGATATTTGCCGCGTGCTCGCGCGCCGCTATCCACTCGCGCAAGTTTTGCTCGCGCCGACGCTCGTGCAAGGCGCGGGCGCGGCGGAAATGGTTGCGAATCAAATCCAACGAATAAACAAATTTGATATTGATGTGCTCATCGTCGCGCGCGGCGGCGGTTCGATTGAAGATTTGTGGGCGTTCAACGCAGAAATTGTCGCGCGCGCGATTTACGATTCGCGCGTGCCGGTAATTAGCGCGGTGGGACACGAAACCGATTTTACAATCGCGGATTTTGTCGCGGACGTGCGCGCGCCTACGCCGAGCGTCGCGGCGGAACTGGTCGCGCCCGAGGCGCGTGAATTGCGTGCGAGCGTACGTGCCGCGCAGATTCGGATCGCGCAAATTGCGCGCGAGAGAATCGGCGACGCGCGCGTGAATTTAGCGCGCCAAATTTACGCGCTGCGACGCAACTCGCCGCGCGCGCGCGTGGAGAACGATCGGCAGCGCGTGGATGAATTATCGCGGCGGCTCGCGGCGAGCATCGCGTCCTCGCTGGAATTGAGACGCGAAGAGTTGAACGGCGCAACGCGGCAACTGTCCGCGCTGAATCCAGATGCAACGCTCGCGCGCGGTTACGCGATTGTGCGCGAGAAAAAAAGTGGACGCGTGGTGAAGAAAAAATCGCAGGTCGCAAGGCGCACAGAAATTCGCGTGCGCGTAAGCGACGGAGAATTTGAAGCGGAGACGCGCGCGTGAATCGCGCGTCATTGCGAGGCGCATTTTGCCGAAGCAATCGCCTTGATTGGAATTTGGGGTTTGCTTCGCCGCCTTCGGCGGCTCGCAATGACGCCGACGAATTTGACACGCCACCCATTCGCGCTATAATCGCATCAACATTCTGAAAGGAGAAACGGACGAATGTATATTCGCACTCGCCGCATCGCTGGTCTCGTTGTGAACGCCTTGTCGTAGTGCGCCCATCGTCTGTTACCTAAGAAAATTTTTCAGAGACCGTGGGCGTAACGCTCACGGTTTTTTATTTTGCTTTTGTCCGCGCGGCGCGCGCGGAAATGAACCGTGAGCATTTTGGTGGCTCGCGGTTTTTTGTTGCGTCGTGTCATTGCGAGCACGTTCGCTTCGCTCAGTGTAAACTCCGCGAAGCAATCCCCTTATCGCGAGATGGAGATTGCTTCGTCGTAAAAATCACTCCTCGCAATGACGTTGTAATATCGTCTACCGTCCCACTTCAGGAGAATTTCAAATGCAAAATGCAATCGCTCTCGATATTCAGCACGTCAGCAAAAAATTCAATCCAACGCAAATCGCGCGATTCAAACGCAACGGCGCGCTGAAACTTGTTGTCGCGGTGAATGATATGTCGGTGCAAGTGCAACGCGGTGAAATTTTCGGCGTGCTCGGTCCGAACGGCTCTGGCAAATCTACATTCATTCGCCTCATCTCGACGCTGTTAATACCGGATGAAGGCGCTGTAAAAATTTTCGGACTAGACATTCAGCGCGATGAGCGCGCGGTGCAGCGGCTCATCAATCGCGTGAGTGTGGACGCCGCGTTTTTCAAAAAACTTTCGCCGCTCGAAAATCTTTTGTACGGCGCGCGGCTGTACGGGTTGAGCGGCGCGGATGCGCGCGCGAAAATCGAAAAAATTCTCGCGCGATTAGAATTACGCGCGAACGCGCTCAATCGTCCGATGGAAGAAATGTCGCGCGGGATGCAACAAAAAGTCGCGGTGGCGCGCGCATTGCTCACCGCGCCGATATTGCTGTTGCTCGACGAACCGACGACGGGACTCGACCCGCGCAGTAAGCGCGAAGTCCAAACGCTCGTGCGCGAATTGCGCGACACGCACGACGCGACGATTGTGCTGACGACGCACGATATGCTCGAAGCCGACGCGCTGTGCGACCG
>JACQEA010000354.1 GCA_016200825.1 Chloroflexota bacterium
ATCACATAATCTCCCGGCGGCAGACCTTTGATCGTAAACGTGCCATCCGCGCCGCTGACCGCGTAAAAAGGATTATCCAGTACGCCGACATAACCGTTCATCCAGCTATGTACTTCGCACGCCAGCGGGATCATAATCTCCGGCTTGTCGAAGGTTTTGGTCGTTTCCATCCCTTTACGCGGCTGACCAATGTTGAATTCTTTGTTGACCTTCGGTTTGGGATGGATGTTGTGCAGGTTATCATCGCTATTGCGGATAGTCAGATTCTGCCCCGCTTGAATACCAAACACGTGCGCAACATAACGGCATCCGACTTGATCGAGCAATGCGGCTTGTTGCGGAACCGGAAATGTTTTGCCGCCCAGCCCTTCCTTCACGTACACAAAAACATTTTGCAACGTGCCGCCTTTCACGACCACATTTTCTGTGAAAGGTCCCTCAGTATATTGCTTGGCACAGCCGGGCTCTGAATCCATCGCGATCTTTTTCGGTTGCGGCGCCGTCCCAGTGAAATTGATTTTGCCGCTGACCGTAGCCGCGTTCGGATCGGTGGTCGCGGCGGCTTGTGGTGCCCCGGATGTCGGCGCGCCGGGCGCGCCGCTGGGAGCGCAGGCAATTGCCGCCAGCGCGATCAAGATCAGTGTGCCCACGAACAGAAAATTTTTCAGATCCTTCTTCACTTGAACCTCCTCATTGGGTTTTATTATTTCTCTTTCACGCATTCTTTTTTCCGCGGCGGACCAGCCATACCGCGGCGAATTCGAGCGCGGCGACGATTGCGATCGCCGCTGGAATGGAAAGAAATGCGGTCGCCGGCGTGGGCGCTTCGAGATAAAGCGAATACCACGCCGACACCGATCGTTTCGCGCCGCCTTCACCTGTACCGCCATCCCACACCGAAAGCGCAATGGGAATAAATTTTCCGACGACGAATTGAATATCGTTGTCTTTATCGTTGGTGTTCAGCGCGCGCTTGACGAGCAATTGATATTGTCCGTTCTTGAATGTCAGCGTCGCCTGCGCGGATTGACTCTCCGCTTTTTGAATGGTGATTGTATTAATGCTCGTCGCGTTCGCTTCCTCGACCTTGCCTTTGCTCCCCTGCCACTGCCACAGGTTTACCGGATGATTCGCGTCGCCGAAAATAAAGTACGGCTTTTCCAACGCGGTCGGAATCACATTTGGAAATTGGACGAGAATACCATCATCGGCGTTGGCTTTCTTGTCTTCGACGCGGTCGTCCCACGAAATGAGCAATCCAATCTCGTTGTCATTGTAAAGCGCCTGCGCGAATGCCGAATCAATCGCGGGCGTGAATAACCTGGGGTCCCAGACCAATTGACCGACCAACGGAAAATAGAAACGCTCCGCGCGTTTCCACAGTTCGCTGTTTGCATCCGTAGGCAACGCGCCATCCACCCGCTTAGCAAGAAATACAGCTTTGACTTCGGGCTTGTCGGTCGGCGCGAGCGATTTGATAAAGTTGATGAGGTCCCAACGTTCGTCTTCCTTCAGCGCATCGGCGAAAGAGGGCATCGGCGTGCCGGTCAAGCCGGTCGTCAAGGTGCGGAAAAGATCTTGCGCGGTCGAGCCGCCGCGAAAATTCCACGGCTTGGTCAAATCGGCCGGCAAAATTTTGTTTCCGAGTTTATCTTTTAATTCAAACGCGGAAGGACCATCGCCGCGGCCTTCTTGTCCGTGACACTTGAAGCAGCCATTCTCCTGATAGACCGCTTTGCCTTTGTTAATCGAGTCCGGCGATGAAGATTTTACCGACGCGGAAAGCGGCACGGGCTTGGCAGGCGATTTGGGATCGAATAATTTGGCGTCGAAAGTTTTGACGTAGGCAACGACTTGTTTGATTTCCGCATCATTCAAGACGCCACGCCACGCCGGCATCGTCGTGCCGGGCATTCCATCGCCGACAATTTTGACGAGGTCGGCATCGGTTGGCGCGTCGCCCGATTCGGTCGTGCGAATCTTGAACGCGCCGCTGGTGAAATCGCGCGGACGCGGGAACATCACCGCCGCGCCTGCACCATCGCCCTTGCCTTTTTCGCCGTGACAATACTGGCAGCGCGCGTCGAAAATTTTTTTACCGGCGGCAGTATCGTCTTGTAATAAAGGGCTGGCAGAGACAAATGGCGGCGAAGGCAACGCGAAAAAGATAGCGGCTAACAGTAATGCCGGTCCGAAGAAAATAAAAAGTAATGCGCGACGAGTCGAAAGAAATTTCATCGTTGCTTCACTCTATTGCCACGTGCGCGGCGAGTACCCCGTTGCAGAGTATAGATACATAATCACTTGCCAGATTTCGTTTTCGTTCAGCAGATCTTCCCACGTCGGCATACTGGAATTCCACGGCGCGGATTCGGTAGGCAGTCCCGGACCACCTTTCGCGATACGCCAAAAGAGATAACTCTCTTGCAACTGCGCGATTGTTCCAGGATCGGTGAAATTCGCGGGCGAGGGATTGATGCCTTGCGCGAAAATGCCGCGTCCATCCAGCGCGTCACCATGACAAAAAACACAACGGCTCGTATACACCGCCGCGCCGGCTTGCACGTTCTTGGCAAAGTTGGCTTGGTCGGCGCGGAGCGGATTGTTGAGACCTTGTATATTCAGAGTCTTGCCTTTGAATTGAATCGCCGTCGGAGGTGCCGGATGAATCGAACGCAGTTCGGCCGGTGCTTCAACCGTTGTCTGTAATCCTGAGTACGCCTGAAACCCCGCCAGCAAAGGCAGAAGAATGAAAATGACCCAGCGAATAATTACGGTTGTGCGATTCTGCTGTTCCGTGAGGATAGTAATGACCGGGCGTTTGAATTGGCTCCACGTAGCTTCATTCGACGAAAAGTAGAGTAAGACCACTACCGTCACAATCCCCATATAAAGTGTGACGATACTAACGGGAGTCGGCGCGGGCTTGCCGGTGGCAATGCCGGCGATAAACGGCAACGCATACACGAAAAGCAAATAGGCAAATATCTCAAGGACAATCGCCTGAGCAAATGGATGCGCGAAGATCGTGCGAACCTTGAGCGATGAAAGTACGCGATGGGTCACTTGACTTAGCTACCCTCGAAAAATTTTAGATTCTTGATTTGAGATTGCCGATTGAAAAATCCGCAATCGGCAATCTCAAATCCGAAATCGGAAATGCCTTACTTGAGTCCTGCTAAAAACTCTACGAGCATATCCAACTGCTTCGCCGTCAATCGATCGCCAAAGATCGGCGGCATCAAACTGGGCGATTTGCACGGACCGTCCGGACAATCCGGTGCGATGAACGCGTTCGGGTCGAGAATAGATTCGCGCAGGTAATCTTTGGCGCTTAAACCGGGCTTGCGCGTCGCGGCAACCGTACTGATATGACTCAGATCAGGTCCGACCTTGCCCGTCATAAAGTCCACGCTGGAGATCGTGTGGCAACCAAAGCAAGCCATCGCCTTCAAAATTTCTGGCGGCGTTTTCGCGTCCGTCACTTGCGAAGTGCTGGATGAGGAAGATGCAGAAACCGCGATAGGTTTGACCGTGATTTCACCGCCGAGCGATTCTAAAAACGCGATCACCGCGTTGATCTCCGCGTCATTCAGAGAGACCGGCGGTTTGTTCATCGGCGTCATCAAACATTGGTAGCTCTCGACGATATACGCGCAGGGTTCAATCAGCGATTCGCGCAGATATGCTTCCGCATTCAAGCCGGGTTTGCGCGTCGCCGCGCGCGTGCCAACGCCTTGCAAATCCGGCGCGCGGGGACCCGGTGACCCGATACTGTGACAGGTAAAGCATCCGCCCTTTGTATCCATGACCTGTCGGCCGGCCGCGGCAAGTTGCTGCGGTGTCATATCCGCGCCAAGCGCAACTTCTTTAGGCGGACGTGATTCAATTTGGGGAATACTATTCGCGAAGAGCGCAAAAAAAACAATCACGCTTAAGGCAAAGACGGCGACTTTGATGCTTTGCACTCTACTTATTTCCCTCCACCACTCCCGGCGGGTTCATACGCGGGCTTGGACTCAGATGAAGGAAAGGTAAGTTTGGCTTTTTTCTCGCCCAATTCGCCTAGCCAGAAAATAAACGCGATCAAACCGAAAAAGAGAATCACGCACACGGAAATTACAATCGCGGCAAAACCAAGTGTCGGCGAATACGCGTCGAGCGATGTATCTTTCAGAATGCCAAAGACATGCCAGTCCTGACGGATCGCATTGCGCGCATAACCCATTAGCCCCATCAGCCACGTGAAAGTCACCGCGAGTAGCACCAGCGCGTACTGCGAACGCTCTGGCATTTGTCCCCAGCTCATCGGACCGAGCGTTGTGGCGCGGCGGAAGAGGAAAATGTCGAGCAAGGTCACAAAAAATAGCGCGGCGAGTACGGCAGCAACCTGATAAACGGAGAAACCGATGCGAATGATCGCTGGCGTTCCAGAACCCGGATCGCCAAAAAGTCCGAAAATATCCACGTAGCCATACACGCCGTAGAATAGCACGACACTCGCCGCGCTGACGACCATAATCGCCTGCAAGATTTTCACGCGGCGCGCTCCGCCGCCGCGCGCTTCTTTGCCGGCGCGTCGGTACATCAAGAAGCTGATGAATGTTGTGAGGATCATCAAGTTGACGACCGTATTCTTCGCGGACATCACGCCGAGCACGCCGAGCAATGGATGAAACTGCCCAATCTTGCGCGCTTCTTCGAGCGATGCGACAATCGAGTGTGGCGTCGCCCACACGATCCAGCCAACGACCAAAATCGCGGCCAAATATTTGATATAACGGCGATAACGCTCCCCGCCGGAAATTCTCCCCATTCCGACCCACAGATAATAATTCGCGGTGAGAAACAGTATACCGATCAGGAGCGCTTGAATAATCCACAGCCAAGAAAGAAAGCCGCCCATCATCGTGATGCCCATCTGCTGATTAAACCCATAAATCTCGCGTCCCAGCCAGTAACCGGCAAACGGCAATGGAATCAAGCCGATGATAGCGATGAAATTTCCAACATAGCCCATCCAGTCGTAATGGGCTTTTTCTTCCGCGTTCTTCGAATTCAAAAACTTGATGGCCGAATACGCCGCGACGATCGAGCCACCGAACGCGACGTTCGCGATCAGACGATGCACATTAATCGGCATCCAGGTTGGATTGGTGATAGCCGCCCACAAGTCCACCAAGTTGCCTTGGTCATCCACACCAGCGGGTGAGATCGCGAAAGTCAGCCACGCGTTTGCGACGAACATCAAAATCGTTCCCCAAATATTCAGCACAATGCCGATAATGATGTGCCCCACCTTCGCCGCGCCTTCCATCATCCGATCCCAGCCGTAATAGTACAAATACAGCGTGAACGATTCGCCGAAGAAGAGGATCGGATAAATAATGAACGTGGGCGAGAAGATGTTCGCAAGGTAATTGAAGAATTTCGGATAGAAAACGGTGAGGACAAAAGTGAGGAGTGCGCCGAGGATCGCGGTGGTGGATGCCGCGATGACGACCAGTTTTACAAATTCTTTGGCGAGCGCATCGTAGCGCGCATCTTTGTTGCGCCAGCCGACCATCTCGACGACCACCGCGAACATCGGCACGCCGAGCATAAATGCCGCAAACATCAAATGCACTTCGGCGACGAGCCACAGCGCAACGCGCGAACCGATGAGCGGAAATTCGCGGTACGCCGGATCTGGACTTTGAGCCAAAGCCGGGTCTGTAAAGAGGATGAGCAAGAAGAAAATAACAAACGCCGCCCGCACGAGAGGTCGCCAGTTTTGTTTATCAGAGGAGAGCATAATCAATTTCACGTCTTTAAAAATCCTCGAATGGTTACGCGCTCAAAATAAAAAAAGGCAGACGCGCGGAAGGTCTGCTTTTCTAGTTAAGCATTTTGGTGTGAGCGCGATTGTTCGGGCGCGCGCAAAAAATCCGACTTGCAACGGTGAACGAACGTCGGCGACTTCCCCGATCCGTTTGAGGTGACCAATGAAACGCGGCATCGCGTTCCTCCTCTACAATCTGCGCCCACAACTGGTTTGTTTGTTCTACAGGCGCACACTACCTGCATATTGAAGGATGGATAGCGAAGATAAATTTTTTCCGCTACCAATTGTCGCCCATTATAACGAGATACACAAAGTATGTCAAGCAAATATTTGAAAAATTAAATCACATCAGGTTGACGACCCTGCCGCGCCGTGCTAGTATGTGTCCGCTTGATCAGTCTCCTCCTCGAGTCAATTCAATGCTCACCAAAGTAATCTCGTGCGCCGTCGAGACCGACGACGGTGCACTCGTCGATGTCGAAGGCGACATCTCCACCGGACAAACCGGCCTCACCATCGTCGGCTTGCCCGACGCGGCGGTGCAAGAATCGCGCGAACGCGTTTGCGCAGAAATTCGGAATCCTATTGCGCGCGGGGTATTTGCGCGCGATAACGTTGAAAATTCCCGCGTGACCAACAAACGAAAACCATTTCAAAAATAATTTGAAAGGAAGCATTTGCATTCATCGCTGGTTTGACCGATTGACGCGATTCAACGCGCGTGCTAGAATCCTGTTGTTATGCTCGCCAAAGTGATTTCGTGCGCGGTCGTCGGATTGGACGGCGCACTCGTGGATGTTGAAGTCGATATCGCGTTCGGACAAGCGGGCTTGACCGTTGTCGGTCTGCCCGATACCTCAGTTCAAGAATCGCGCGAACGCGTCCGCGCCGCGATTCGCAATTCTAATCTCACGTTTCCCTCCACCAAACGTATCACCGTTAATCTCGCGCCGGCCGATCTCCGCAAAGAAGGTCCCGCGTACGATCTGCCCATCGCCGTCGCGATTTTGCTCGCGTCTGAACAATTGCGCGCGGATCTTTCGCGCGTGCTTATCATCGGTGAACTCTCGCTCGATGGACTCGTGCGCCACACTAACGGCGTTTTGCCGATGGCGGCGCTCGCGCGCGCAAAAGGATTCAGTACCCTGTTTGTGCCCGCCCAAGATGCACCCGAAGCGGCGCTCGTTCCTGATTTGAATGTCTATCCCATCGAAACTTTATTCGCGCTCGTCGCA
>JACQEA010000355.1 GCA_016200825.1 Chloroflexota bacterium
CAATTTGTGCGTGAGATAGCGCCGCTTGAGATTAGAAACTTTGTCGTCGTAAATAATTTGCCCGTGATTGATCACGATCACGCGTTTGCACAACGCTTCGATGTCGCCCGCGTCGTGCGACGTGAGCAAAACACCGACGCCTTCTTCTTGATTCATCCGTTTGATCGTGTCGCGGATGTGTTGTTTCGCGACCACATCGAGACCGATGGAGGGTTCGTCGAGCAAAATTAATTTGGGACGATGCAACAACGACGCGGCAATCTCGCACCGCATCCGCTGACCGAGCGATAATTTTCGCACGGGTGTTTCGAGCAAATCTTGAATCTCGAATGCGTCGGCGAGAAACGCGATGCGCGTTTTGATCGTGCGGTCTTCGAGTTCGTAAATTTTTCCGAACAAATAAAACGTATCAATCGCGGGCAAGTGATACCACAACTGCGGCCGCTGACCAAACACCGAGCCGATCCGATACGCGAGCGCGCGGCGTTGTTGCCACGGCACATAACCCAACACCGTCGCGTCGCCGGAAGTAGGATACAAAATGCCGGTGAGAATTTTGATCGTCGTAGATTTGCCCGCGCCGTTTGGACCAATCAAGCCGAGCAATTCGCCGTCTTGCATTTCAAACGCGATGCCGCGCACGGCTTCGATTATTTTCAGGTCGGGACGCGCGAGCGCGCGCAAACTTGCCGCGAGCCCCCGTGATTTGTGTTCCATTATACTTGATGAAACTGACTGCAACAAACACGATTTGACCAGAGCGACTCATTTCCATATAATTTGCAACGAGTAGTTAGTAAACAGTAGTCATATCAAAACTAGAATCGGATGACTGACGACTGTTGACTGACGACTGACCGGGTGGCGTAGCTCAGATGGCAGAGCAGCGAGCTCATAATTCGCGGGTCATTGGTCCGAGTCCAATCGCCACCACTTTACAGCGATTCTCGATGCGAGGATCGCTTTTTTGTTTGACCGTTTATTTATCCACGAAACACACGAAAAGTTAGCACGCCTCTTGATAGTAAGCGAATCAATTTGCCACAGAACCACACAGAAACACACGGAACATTTCTGTGAAATTCTGAGTGATTCTGTGGCTGATTTTTTTCACAACTGAATCGGGTACGATTCATGAAAACATCACGAATGATCTGTTGAATTTTTTTTGTGTTGATTCGTGTTTTTCGTGGACATTTTTTTTATTTCGCGATAAGAGTTATCCCCCAACACACGAAAAAACACGAATGATCTGTTGAGATTTTTTCGTGTCCTTTCGTGTTTTTCGTGGAGAAATTTTTTTCTGCATGGGTACATTTTCTTATTTCGCAAAGTGTATTACAATAGCGCGCGTGGCAAAACAAAAATCACTGTGGAAAATCAATTCGTGCGATGAATGGCAAGCGGCTTGGGATCGTTACAGCGCGATCGTGCGCGCGCAAAATGTAAACGGCTTGGCCGAATTGGACGATTGGCATCGCGCTGAACTGCCGCGCGTCCTCGCCTCCCGCGCGCCCGCGTACATCACGCGCGCGGAACTGGAACGCGTCACAGTTTGGAAAATGAAACGCGGCGTCTGGCGCGAACGAAATCGTTTGCTCGTGATTGGCAATGATGCGGCAAAAGTAAAAACACTTTCCACAAAAGCCTTCGCGGCAATTCCCGATCCGCGCAAACCGGTTGATTTGTTAAGCGAACTCGCGGGCGTGGGTCCCGCGACCGCGTCGGGCGTACTCGCCGCGTACGCGCCCGCGATGTATCCGTTCTTCGATGAACTCGTCGCGCAACAAATTCCGAACTTGGGCAAAGTCGCATTCACTGCGACGTACTATCAGCGTTACGCGGCGGCGTTGCGCGAGCGCGCGCAAACGTTGAGCCGCGCGTGCGCGCCGCGCGAATGGAACGCGCATGCGGTGAGTCAAGCGTTGTGGTCGCATTCAGGCGGCAAGGCGGCGCAATGAATTCCGCGCAATTATTTTTTCAAGACACGGCGATTGCAATTTATCACGCTGATTTTCTCACGACCGCGTGCGTTCCTGACGCGAGTGTTGATCTGATCGTCACGTCGCCGCC
>JACQEA010000356.1 GCA_016200825.1 Chloroflexota bacterium
ATGCAGCGCTTTGACTTTTTCGGGTTCGTCCATCACCCATTCATCGGGCGGCGTGCCAGGCGGCAAACCATTTTGCTGATGATTCGTTCCCGTCGCGCCATCGCTCACTAATAGTTCGCCAGCGCAAAGTTTCTCTAAAAATGTTTTTGGCATTTCTTCCTCCAGTCTGATAGTCGCATAGTCTCGTGGTCTCCTAGTCAACTGCCACGCGACTATTTGACGACAAGACTATGCGGCGACGCGACTAACACGCGCATATTTTCCTCTGGAATCTCTGGATACAAATCACAGCCCGCCACAATCGCGTCCGCACCATCTTGCGCGATTTTTTCCACCGCGCGCGCGATGTCTTCAACGTTTCCGTGACTCAACAACCCGACCGGATCGTAATTGCCCAAGAGAATCGTATTCGGCAATTCGCGACGCGTGCGCGCGAGATCATTACGATGATCCACATTGATCGCATTCGCGCCGCATTCCGCGAGGTCACGCACGATGGCGTTCGTGTCGCCGCAAACGCTGAGGACGCGCGGCGGTTTCAAGCGTGCGAATAATTTTTGCAACGCGGGCTTGACCACTTCGCGAAAGCGCGCCGCGCCAATCACCTGCGGCGACCCGCCCATCTCGTGCACGGTAATAAAATCCGCGCCCGCGTCGCGATAATA
Organism: Chloroflexota bacterium; assembly: GCA_016200825.1. GTDB lineage: Bacteria > Chloroflexota > Anaerolineae > UBA4142 > UBA4142 > JACQEA01. The sequence goes on from JACQEA010000356.1 coordinate 666, forward strand.
ATTTCCGATGCGCGCGAGCCATTCCGCGAAATTTTGTAAACGCCGGGCGGGGACAAGCCCCGCTCCTACAAATTCAAACCATTTTTCCGCGCCAAACAATTGCCAACCTAGCGTGTACGGTCCCGTAATGAACGCGCCCACCGCGATTTTTTCTCCGACGCGCGTTTTCAATTTGCGAATCGCGTCGGCGACGAGCGGAATGCGACCCGCGCGCGCAACCTCGGGAAAAGAAAAATCGTAATTCGTAATTCGCGATTCGATTGTTGGCGCGATGAACGCGTCGATGTCGGTTTGAAAATCTACCGCGCATCCCAATGCTTCCGCTTCGACGCACAAATCGAACGGCACGACTGCGGATTCAAATCCAAACAATTCAAACGTGCTCGACGCGGCGCGCGCCATTTTGTCCGCGTCCGTATGTGTTTCATTATAGCGCACATTCTCCGCGCGCAATCCACGCGCGGTGAGCGCGGGCAAAACGCCGAAGACGGGAAGACGCGAGAGCGCGTTGCCGTGCAAGAGTAAAATGATTTCGTCGCGTGAATTCATTGTCAGACGATGGACGATAGACGATGGACGGAAATTTTTTCGGTCTTTCGTCAACCGTCCACCGTCGGAAACCCCAACGCTTCCGTGAAAATATCGTTGAACTCGGCGCGTCCCGATAGTTCGACGTACTCGATGTACTCTGGAATTCTTTTCGCGGCTTCGCGCTCGCGATAATTCACCAGCGCGATTTTCGCGCCTTCGCCCGCGCTGTTGCCGACCGCGACAATTTTTTCGACGTCAATCCACGGCACCAGACCGATGAGGCGCGCGCTCGCGGGATTGATGTACGAACCGAACGAGCCCGCGAGCAACACTTCGTGCAAATCTTTTTCGGTCACGCTCATATATTGCATCAATACTTGAACGCCCGCGCTGATCGCGCCTTTGGCAAATTGCAGCGCGCGAATATCGGGTTGCGTCAGCACGATATTTTCCGCGAGCAAGAACGCGCGCACGCCGTTTTCTTCGACGAGCCGCGCGATCAATTTTTCCGCGATGCCGCGCGCGCGCGCCTCGTCGCGCAATAATAATTTTCCCGATTTGTCTACGAGTCCGCATTTCACCAATTCCGCCACCGCGTCCACCAATCCCGATCCGCAAATCCCGATCGGCGAGACATTCCCGATCGTTTGCAACTCAACATCATCGCTGATGCGCACGCCCTCAATCGCACCATTGCTCGCGCGCATGCCGCATTTTATTTGCGCGCCCTCGAACGCGGGACCCGCGGGCGCGGCCGTCGCGCAAGTGCGCTTGACCGAACCCAAAACAATTTCGCCGTTCGTACCGACATCAATGAATAGGCGAATTTTTTCGTCTTTGTTCCGCGCGAGTCCCGTCGCCAAAATTCCCGCGACGATGTCCGCGCCGACGTACGCGCCGAGATGCGGCAATGTCGAAACGCGCGCGTCCGAATGCAACCTCACCCCCGCCCCCTCTCCTTTAGGAGAGGGGTGAGGGGAGAGGTCGCGCGCGGGCAACGTCACAGATTCCAAAATCGTCGGGATGAACGGCGCGACCGAAATCGGTTCGGGATCAATGCCGAGCAAAATGTGCAGCATCGTCGCGTTGCCGACCGCGACACATTCATAAATATTTTCGCGCACAATGGCTGAGATCGCGAGGAGTTCATCGAGTAACGCGTTGATCGTGCCGATGATGCGGGATTGCAAAACTTCAAGCCCGTCCGCGTTCATCATTGTGTGGCTCACGCGCGAAATCACATCCGCGCCCATTGGCGCTTGCGAATTGAGTGCGGACTTTACCGCGACAACTGTGCCCGTATTCAAATCCACAATCGCGCCGACGACGGTCGTCGTTCCAATATCGAGCGAGAGCCCATACATTTTATCGCGCGTGTCGCGCGGTTCAATTGCAATCAGTTCATCGCCGACGAGCACGCAGGTGATTTTCCAATCGTTCGCGCGCAAAATTTTTGGAAGCGCGCGCCACACCTCAGGAATCGCACGCGCGCTGTATCCGGCTTTGTCAAGCGCGGCGACGACGCGCGCCAAATCGGATTGCTGATGTTCGAGCGATGGCTCGCGCAATTGCAAATACACTTTCGCAACGTTGGGATCAATCGCGACGTGACGCCCATAACCGAGCAGCGCGGCTTGGGGCGAGGTCATCAAGCGCGGGACATCGGCGATGCATTCGGTGTGAATCGGCGCGCGGCAAGATAATCGCCAGCCGTTCGCAAGTTCCTCGGCGGACAAAAATTTTCGGTCTGCGTCGGAAATCGAATTCGCGCCCGCGCGCATTTGCACTTTGCATTTGCCGCACGTGCCGCGCCCGCCGCAGGTGGAATCAATCGCAAGCCCCGCCCAGTTCGCCGCGTTGAAAACGGTCGTGCCTTCAGGCGCGTGCGTGATTTGATTGGAGGGAAGAAAGGTGATTTGGTATTTCATCATTCATTCGCCATAGAGGACATAGAGGGCACAGAGAAAAAAAATTCTTTCTCTATGTTCTCTACACTTGCACCGCACTGCGTGCGTTGCAGTGCAGGTGTGCGCTCTATGGCTGACCGGTTTTCTGTTTCGCCCTGAACTCTGCAATCCAACTCGCCGCGTACTCATCCTGCCCCAG
>JACQEA010000357.1 GCA_016200825.1 Chloroflexota bacterium
AAAATTTTTGACGCTCTTGCACGATCAGACCAAACGCAAAGTCAAAGTGGGCGATCCGATTCGCAAAGAAACATTTATGGGTCCGGTGATCAATAAACCCGCGGTCGAAACGTTTGTGCGCGCGGCGGAAGACGCGCGCAAAAGCGGCGGTGAATTTATTTTCGGCGGGCGCGTGATGGAGACGCCGGAATTCGCGTATGGTTATTTCGTCGAACCGACAATTGTCGCGGGGTTATCGAAAGAGCATCGCTTGTTCAAAGAAGAATTATTTTTACCGTTCCTCGTTGTCGCGGGCGTGGATTCGTTCGACGAGGCGCTGAAACTCGCGAATGAATCCGAGTACGGTTTGTGCGCGGGAATTTATTCGCGCGATAAAAAAGAAATCGAATCGTTCTTCAATCACATTCACGCGGGCGTGACGTATTCCAATCGCCGCGCGGGCGCGACGACGGGCGCGTGGCCCGGCATCAATTCATTTGGCGGATGGAAAGGCAGCGGCTCGTCCGGCAAAAGCGCGTTGGGTCCGTACTATGTGCAACAGTTTATGCGCGAGCAGAGTCGGTGGGTAGTTAAGTAGCATTGTGTCATTGCGAGCCCGCGCTGTTTGCGGGCGAAGCAATCTCCAAGCCACAATTGGAGCGACGCTCTTTACCGTTGGAACTTGGGGATTGCTTCGCTTCGCTCGCAATGACATATTCACGCGGAGATCATTATGCCTGAACCAAATCAATCCGCACCACTCTTGAGCGACAGCGCGGCGCAAAGCGATGCGCTCGATTTCGATCCATATACGCAAACGTTATTGGATATTGTGCGCGATCCAAACACGCAAGGTCCTTTGACGATTGGTTTGTTTGGCGCGTGGGGCAGCGGCAAAACGTCGTTGATGAATTTTGTGCATAACGATTTAGCGGACGCGCGTAAGAACAGCGGTAGAACTTTTCGCCGCGCGTGGTTTGACGCGTGGAAGTACGAAAAAGAAGACGCGCTGTGGCGCGCGCTACTCCTGCGCGTGATTGATAGTTTGCGCGAGCGCGATGCAGAAGGCAAAGATATTACGAAAGAACCGCTCAAGAGCGACGTCGCGAAATTGGAACAGCGATTATATCGCGATGTGCAATGGGAAGAAAAAGGTGGGCTCACAGTTGATTGGTCACAGCTTGTCAAGGGTGCAGCGACCGGCGCAATAAAATTGTCTTTTGGATTTTTACCCGGACTGGCGACGCTGACTGAAGCCGTAAAAGCCGCGCAAGGTGAAATTGCGAAAGGCGAAGACGCCGGAAAAATCCTGGACGCGTTTCACCGCGACGTCATTGAGCATCATCAGGCGCAACTCCGTTCGCTGGAGCAATTTCAAAAAGAGTTTGGCGAACTCATTCAGAAACATATCGTCGCGCATAACGCGCGGCTGGTGGTGTTTGTAGATGATTTGGATCGCTGCTTGCCGGAAAAAGCGATTGAGGTGTTGGAAGCGATCAAACTTTTTTTAGATGTGAAAGGCTGCATCTTTCTCTTGGGGCTCGATCAAGAAGTGATCACGCGCGGCATCAAGGTCAAGTACCGCGAGTTTGCGGTGGACGAAGGCGACGGAAGCGAAAAGAAAATTCCGATAGATGGCGCGGCCTATCTGGAAAAAATAATTCAACTCCCATTTCGTTTGCCGAAAATCGAGCCGCGCGCGCTCCAGCCGTTCATCAAGCAGCTCGCTGAATTTCCCGACGCGCGCTGCGCGGATGTTTTTGCCGAAGGGTTGGAAACAAATCCGCGCAAAGTGAAACGCGCCATCAACGTTTTTCTTTTTATTTCCAAACTCGCCGAGCGGCGCGCCATTCCGATTCAAGCCGTGCGGCTTGCCAAAGTCACCGTCATTTATCACAGTCATCCCGTCCTGTACGAATCGTTGCGGCTCAATCCCGCGCTCTTGCGCGATCTGGAGGCGTACCTGCGCGAACAAATCGCCGCGACACCGCGCGCAACCGATCGCGCGTTAGGCGCGGAAAGCGCGGAAATTTCCGAGCGCGCCACAAAAGAGACTGCCACTGCGCCGATTGATGCGCGCCTCATCACCGATTCGCTCAAGCGCGTGCTGACGCTTTTTTTGGAGGATGACGCGGCGTGTTTCTTGAAAGCCGATTACGACGAACTGAACTCGTACTTTACGCTGACGCGCGGCGCAATTGCGCAAGCGCCGACCGTGGCAACACCGGAAACGGTTGCGCGCGCCGCGCTGGCGTTTCCGGTTCCAACTTTTGTGCGCGTGCCCGCCGGAGAATTTTTGATGGGAACGTCCGATGCCGAGATTGAGCAATTGCTGAAAATGAAAGAGACGCAAACATTTGCGAAAGAGTGGAAAGAGAAAGGGTATTTCAAATCCGAACAACCCCAGCATCGCGTATTGCTCGATGAATTTCAAATTGGAAAATATCCGGTGACCAACGCGCAATATCAAGCATTTGTCCAAGCGCATCCTGATCGCGAGCCGCCGGAACATTGGTCGGGCGGAACATTCGCGGAAGACCTCGCCGCGCATCCGGTGGTGAATGTAAGTTGGGACGACGCGCAGGCATACTGCGAATGGCTGACGCAAGCATTGCGCGCCGCGAAGCAATTGCGCGATAAAGAAATTATTCGTCTGCCGACCGAAGCCGAAAATGCAACACGCGCGAAGGAAAAATTGGAACGACAACACCGGTTGGAAAATTTTCGCCCGGCGGCGATAGTTTTTACGGCGCGGCGGATTTCACCGGCAATGTGTGGGAGTGGTGTGGGGATTGGTACGCTGAAAACTTTTACCAGAATTCGCCAGGAAAAAATCCAATCGGACCAACTTCTGAAAATCGGCGTGTTGTGCGCGGCGGGTCGTGGGTCAACTATCATGTCAGCTCGCGTTGCGCGTACCGTTTCTGGTTCAATCCTCATTTTCGGAGCTACGTTGTGGGTTTTCGGGTTGCCGAGTCATTCTCCCCAAGCACTTGATTTCTGTTTTCTGAATTCTGATTTCTGCGCGCCGGAAAAAAATACAACGTCGCGTGGGCAAAATCGAACGCGGTTTTGTAGGGGCGAGGCATTTGCCAAAATCAAATTCAATTGAAGTCTTGATCGAATTATTCCAACCTGATTTGAATGGAATTGCGGTCTGGCAAATGCCTCGCCCCTACTCATTGGCATCCCGCACGCGTTATGCTACAATGCCGCAAATTGACCGATGACGATAGACGAATGACCGAAAATTTTTTTGTCTTTCGTCCACCGTCCACCGTCGAGGAGTTTCTATGGTCGCCCCGAATGTTACCTCCGCGGATGAGCGCGGCTTGCGCGGCGTTAGTTTGGACAGTCGTCTGCGGCAAATTTTTTTCGCGATGCCGCCGGAAAAACTTGCCGCGCTCGCGCAGCGCGTCCGCGACGAAGCCACGCGGCGCGAGCTCGTTTATTTTCGCGACGGCGCGCAAGAGACGATCAACGTGATGCTCCGCCCCGCTGGAATTTTCGCGGAGCAACTAAATTATTTCCACTACGTCGCGCTCACACTCGTCGGCGCGCTCAAGCGCATGCCGGAATTGTATCTCAAAGATTTCAACATTCGCGAAGTCGTCCCGTTGGAAGAAGATGAAGCGAAATGGTTGTGGGACACGTGGGGCGCGAGCCACAATCAATTTCACACCGTCTTTGGTCGCCTCGACGCGATTGTCAATCTCACGGCATCCATTTGGAAACGCACGTTGAAATTTATCGAGCCGAATCTGGTCGGCGTGGGCGGCATTCATCTCATTCCCACCGCCGAAGGAATCATTCGCGATATCATCGTCCCCGCGTTGCACGAATCCGCGCCCGAACTTGATTTGGAACTCTCGCAAGATTTGCGCGATCTATTCATTCTCGAACTCGTGGATCACGCCGAAGCGATTGGTCGTAAACGCGGCGACAAAAATCCAACCATCTGCCTTATTGATCCAAAATATTCCGGCGATGGACCGAATGAACTCGAAACGCTCACGCATTATTATCGCGCGCACGGCTACGATATCTACCACGCCGATCCAGTCGAACTCGTTTTGCGTAACAATGAAATTTATTACGAAGGACACTTGATTGACGTCGCGTATCGCGATTACGAAGTGCGCGATCTCGCCGAGATGGAAACGGCCGGCGAGAATATGCGCCCGATCAAGCATCTGTTTCGCCAAAACCAAATGGTCTCGTCACTCGCCGGCGATTTCGATCACAAGAGTTGTTTCGAAGTGTTTACCGATCCGCGCTTTGATCAATATTTCAGCATGGACGAGCGCGCGATTTTTCGTCAGCATGTTTTATGGACGCGCAATTTAACCGCGCGCCGCACGACGGATCCGCATAATCAAATTATTGATTTGCTCGAGTACGCGCGCAAAAATCGCGAAGCGCTGGTCATCAAACCGAATCGTTCGTACGGCGGTGAAAATGTTTTGATCGGTCCTTCGGCGACGGATGGCGAATGGGAAGATGCGATCGAGCGCGCGGTGAAAGAACCGGGCGCGTGGGTGACGCAAGAAGTCGCGGATATTACGGTGTATGAATTTCCGGTGCTGGGGGAAAATGGGAGCGTGCAAGCCGCGCCGTTTTACGTCGTCGTCGGATTCGCGCCGACCAAGTACGGCGTGGCGGTATTGGGACGCGCGTCGCAAAAGCAAGTGGTGAATGTCGCGCAGCGCGGCGGAATGTTGGCGATTCTGGTCGGACGACACACGCCGCGCGTGTTGCCGCCAATGTATGCAACGAAAGCGAGTGGAGACAAATGAAAAGCAAAAGCACCGTCACAATCATTTTAGTTGGAGTGGGCGCGCTGTTTATTTTGTGTTTGGTGGTGTGGGGCGCGCTCGCGTTTGGTGTGGGCGGAAAATTTTTGCCGTCGTTCATTGCGCCGCCAGCCCAAACTAAAAAAGTAACCAGCGGATTATTTTTGATTTTGCAAAGTGAAAAGTGGGGCTATATGGATCGCACCGGGAAAATTGTGATCGCGCCGCAGTTTGACGACGCGCATCCGTTTGCGGAAGGATTCGCGCTGGTGAGCGTTGGCGAGCGTTGGGGATTTGTGGATTTGACCGGAAAATATATTGTGAATCCGTTGTACGATGAAGGCGGCGATTTTTCGGAAGGGCTGGCCGCGGTGAGTCGCAATGATCAATGGGGCTATGTAGATAAAACGGGCGCCGTGGTGATCGAATTAAAATTTTCGCAGGTCACCGATTTTTCCGAAGGCCTCGCGGCGGTGCGGACGGGCAGTAAAGTGGGGTACATTGATAAAACCGGCAAGCAAGTGATCGCGCCGCAATTTGACGATGGCTGGCCGTTTGAAGACGGACTCGCGTTGGTGCGCGTCGCTGAAAAATTTGGGTACATTGATCTGCGCGGTCAGTTTGTGTGGGGTCCAAAAAATTGATAGGTT
>JACQEA010000349.1 GCA_016200825.1 Chloroflexota bacterium
CGCGTAACCGTACGGGCGAATAATCATCGAACCTTTGGACGGTCCGTAATCCGCGAGTTCCGCGCGTTGAACGATTTGATTGTACCATTCCGAAAAATCTTGACTGCGGGGTGTGAGTTTGTCTGCCATAAGTCCTCTTTGTCATTGCGAGGAGCGAAGCGACGAAGCAATCCCCAAGTTACAAGGAGATTGCTTCGCGCCTTGCGGCGCTCGCAATGACGTACCAGTAGAAATAATCAGCCCGCCGCGCGTGCGACGGGCTAGCGAAAACAAATGTGAATAAATTTGCTTCAGGAGGGCGCGCCGCGCGCGCGAAAGGGGTTGCGTTATCCGATTGAGTGCCCCCTCTCCCAAAGTGTAAATTACTTTGAGGAGGGGGAAAGCGGCAAGGGGTGCGGATTGAACTGAAGGTCTTGAGAAAACCCGGAAATTTGGTTTAGCATTAGAAAAATTTTTGCAACGGTCGCCGGTCACAAGATTTGCGCAACCAGAATTTCTTGCGACCTGTTGCTTGCTTCGTGCGTCTATTCTACTCACAATTCTTTTTTGAGCAACTCGATAATTTGCTCCGGCGTGGTCACCACGCGCAATAAATTTGTTTCTTCTTCGGTGACCGCGAGATGCGCGCGCCACGTTTCCAAGACGCGCGCCCAATCCGCGCCGAGCAAAATAATTGGCTTTAGGAAATTTTGATCAATCCGCGCCAAATTCCAAACGATCGTCAATTCCGCGAGCGTGCCCATACTGCCCTTCAAAACGATAAACGCGTCCGCGCGCTGAAACATCGCGCGAATCCGCTCGAACAAATCTGCGCTCTTTAATTCCTCATCTAAATAATTATTCGGCGCGAGCCGCACAAATTCCGCCGATGTGACGCCGAGCGTGCGTCCGCCATTTTCTTTCGCGCCGCGCGCGGATGCTTCCATCGTACCTGAATAACCGCCGTTGATGACTGTCCACCCCGCGCGCGCGATTAATTTTCCCACCGCGTACGCTTCGGCGTACTCCGGACTATCCGGCTGAACGCGCGATCCGCCAAAGACCGCGATCTGGCGCGCGGGTTGATTATTCATTCGCTTCCTCATCGCGCGTAAGATTCACCGCGTTAGTTTGCGAGCCAACCAGCGGCAGCCAATCGCGATTGCCCAGAAAATCACCGACCGCGTGGCGCACCGCGCGCACCAGTTTTTTATCCAGCCGTTGCGAAAAATTTTGCGCGAAATCGAGCGCGGCTTGTTCCAATTCCATTTCGTTATTGTTTTGGTTCAAGAAATAATGATGATCCATGATCCACAAATATAAATCCGTTTCGGTGCGCCGCGGAAAATCCGCCAGAATATTTTGCGCGCGAATAAAATGCACGAGCGGATGATACAACTGATCGTACCAACTTGTCACCGCGTCTTCCCACGTCACGGCTTGCTGGCGCTCCTCGCCCAAAAAATAACGGTGCACCGCGATCTGTTCGAGCAGGCGCGCGTAACCGCCCGGTTCAGAAAATTGAATCGCGTGCGCGGGGCGCAGTTTGTCAATGCGCGTTTTTTCTATGAACTCGGAATATTCGCCGACAATTTCTAAATCCGCGGCGGTTAGGTCGGGCGAAAGCGGCACGCGCGTTTTTACTTCGATCACTTCGGCGTCAATGAAATCGCGGCCCTGCTCATGCGCCACGCTGACGCGATGATGTCCGTCGCGTACAAAGTACACCTCGCCGATTTTGTACAATTGCACCGGCGGCAGTTCTTTATCTTCATAGTACGCTTCGTCGACGCGCCGCCAGCGCATTTTGGTGTACGTTTGCGTCGGCAGAAACGCGCGATTGAAATCATGATAACGCAAGGTCGCGGTGCCAACGATCTGCGCGAGCGGTACAGGATAGATGCCGCGATAATTTTGGCCATAAATTTTTAGCGAGCGCCGGACCGCGTCGAACGAAAGCAATTCGTTCGGCCGCCGCGCGATCAGCGCCGCGATCTCGCCGAGAAACGCTTTGAAATGCGCGCGCTGAAAATCCGATTCACTCTGACGACTGTGATCTAACATAGGCTCACGCGTTTTTTATTTTCTGGCGCGGGCGCAGTTTCAATTTCCAACAAGCGCGCGCCGTACGTATTGATCACCGTCGTCACGCCGCGCGGCGTGATCGTTTGCTCACGCGCGTCGTAGACGTGTTTGTGTCCGTGCAAAAAATAGCGCGGGTGATAGTGATCAATGAACCACACGAACGATTTGAAACCGCGATGCGCGTAATCCACGCCGTCGTGAATTTGAAACGGCGGCGCGTGCGCGACGAGGACGTCCAAGAATCGTCCATAGCGCGCGCGATTGAGGACCAGCGCGGGCGAGAGCGCGACAATTTTCGCGCGCATTTCATTTTCGGTGTACTGAAAATTTGGCCGCGCGTTGTAACGCCGCGAGCCTTCGAGTCCCGCGAGCAATAAGCCTTTGTGCGCGACGACGCGCCCGTCAATATTTTCACAGCCGTCGGGAAAAATTTTTTCGCCGCCGTCGCCGCC
>JACQEA010000363.1 GCA_016200825.1 Chloroflexota bacterium
CGCGTGATGCGGCGCACACCGGATTTTCCCGCCAATAAATTTTTCCACGTCGTCTCGACGTCATTGCCCAACGCGTCAATCGCGCCGAGACCGGTAATGACCACGCGGCGCGGATGCTGCTGATTGTTATCCATGATAATTCCTCCTGTGAAAGACAAAAGACAACCGATGAAAAATAAAAAAGGTCAGACGATTATAATTGATGCCGCGCGCGCGGTTGTTTTTTGGGTTTCGTCTTTCATTTGCGTTTGAACAACATTGCCCACAACCCAATGCGCGGTACCGCGCGCATCTAATTCGCGATTCAGCGCGTCCACGCGTTCCGGCGCGATGGACATCAACATTCCGCCCGACGTTTGCGGATCGAAAAGAATTTCATTCAACTCGTCGCGCAATTCTGTTTGGAAAAGTACTTTGTCGTCCAGATATAATCTATTTCGCCCGGACCCGCCGGGAATTTGTTTTGCGGCGGCGTACTCGAGCGCGCCATCAAGCAGCGGCAGATCGTTCGCGCGTAATTCAAACGCGACGCGCGCGGCATCCGCCATTTCGAATGCGTGTCCCAACAAACCAAACCCGGTAATGTCCGTCGCCGCATTCACGCCGATTTTTTGCATCGCTTGCGCCGCGCCGGCATTCAGCCGCATCATCCATTCAATCGCGTTGTGCAAATGCGCGTCGGACGCGGTGCCGTGTTTGCCAGCCGTCGTAATCAATCCATTGCCAAGTGGTTTGGTGAGAATTAATTTATCGCCAACGCGCGCGCCGCCTTTTTTTATGATTTGATCGGGATGAATCGTACCGGTGACGGACAAACCGTACTTGGGTTCATTATCGGTGATCGTGTGTCCGCCCGCAATCGCCGCGCCCGCTTCCGCGACTTTATCCGCGCCGCCGCGAAAAATCTCGCTCAACCATTCTAACGGCAACTCTTCGCGCCACGCCGCGAGATTGAGCGCGAAAATTACTTGTCCACCCATTGCGTACACGTCGCTCAGCGCGTTCGCCGCGGCAATTGCGCCGAACGCGTACGGGTCGTCTACGACGGGTGGAAAAAAATCCATCGTTTGAATGATCGCGGTCGTCGCGTTGACGCGATAAACTGCCGCGTCGTCCGGCGCGCCCAGACCAACGATCAGCGCGGGAAAATTTTCGCTTTTAAATTTTTCGCTCAAGGGGCGCAACACGTGCGCCAATTCGGCAGCGCCGATTTTCGACGCTCAACCCGCGCACGAAGCGTACGCGGTTAAGCGAATTTTTTTTGCGGTCGTCAAATTTTTCGCGCCTTAATAGCCCGCATCGGAATCGCGTTCGCATGCGCTGCCGATGTGCGTCGCGGAAATCGTCGCGCCATCCGGCAAATCCGCGTTCATCGCGTCCAGCGCGGTTGTGCTCGTCACCGTCGCGTCGGTTTGGCTCGACGCGGTTGCAGGCAATGCATTCGCGGACGAAATGCCAGCAATCGCGGCGAACGAAACGATGCCAAGCAAAATCGTCACAATCAGACCGACGAACAAAATTTTTCTCATTTTCTCCTCCTGTGTTTGACTCTACTTACTGCGTATGTGACGCGTGCGCGGAGTATAATTTTTTTTGTCGTTGTTACACTTTGTTGCCAACGTGTACAACTTGACCCTTAGGTGCTGTTTCAATCACACCAAGTATTTTTCCGATCAATGGACTCAAGTCCTCAATCCGATTTGATTTCGCCGCAACAACGACTACACTCATTCCGAATCGCGCAAGGTTTTGTTGATATTCAAGATTTTGATCGGCAGTGATAAAAACATCAAACGCTTCCTCGATCGCGCGTCGCATCAATTCACCGTTCTTCAAACCTTGCCACTTCATTTGCCGAACGGTCTGGACTTGATGCCCACTCAACTCTTGCGCGAGTTGCCGGGGCAAGGATTCATCAAGCAGGACGCGCATCAGCGTTTAGATATTTGCGTGCGAGTTCAAGCGCGGCAACCGCTTGCTCGCGAGAGACAGAAGGAAAAGCATCCAGGAATTTTTCAAGACTATCTCCCGCCTCTAAATAATCAATCAGATTTTTCACCGGCACGCGTGTGCCCGAAAAAACAGGGACTCCACCTTGAATTTCTGGATCAGTGATAATCACGGGCTGTTTGATTTTCATATGTCTTCTCTATTTACAACCCCGCGCGCCTATTCTGGTTGCGCGCACACCCATTCGCGCGTTTTGAACGGGTAACGTGTAGAGCAAGAAGTGGAGACAAGTTCCATTAAATTGTTCCACTATCGTCAACGCCAAAAGTTACTTTCGTATTGAGAACCAACCTGACCATATTGAAATTCAACTCGAATGATAACAACACTGTTGTCGCTGTTTGCTAGTGAGACTACCATCTCTCCTGTTTTTCCATCACCTCTTCGAAGAAATACTGAAAGCCTGCCAGAACTGATGAGTGATCCCCTATCTTCGACAGAAACTAGTTCGAACTTTGCTCGTTTGTGCAAATCACACAGGAGTTCAGATTGATTCTTAGCTTGCTCTGGATCACTTTTGCTCCAATATTTCGCAGCGGCTATTGCATCTTCGCGTATGCATGCGTTGACCCAGTCTTTTGTGACCTTCGAAGTATTACTGAAAGTTTCACTGAGAATCTGAGCCTGACAGCCGGCAATCAGAATTACAAAAAGGCATGCGAACACAATTGATAATAGTTTTTGAATCTTCATTGATTCACTCCAAATTTCACCCTCCCGCTATGTCTTTCCACAGTTCGCAATCTTATCGAGCGGTGGGCGCGTGGGTGTTTGCTGGCGCACATCTTTGAAATCAAGTTTGCCTTTACTTCACCTGATAGATTTCACACTGTTCAGTGTTTTGTTTGTTCGTTGGATTTGCCGGGTTGGATGACAAACAGAACACAAGCCATCCCGCTTTCACAGAATCGACTGAATAGGAGAACGCTACTTGCGCCTGCACGTTTTTCAAACGCCCAGGAGGTAATGTCTCATTAATCGCCAAGTCACCTACTCCGAAGTGCCCACTGTCGTCGAATGCATATATCCTACTCACCGCACTTCGCAAATAGAGGTTAAATCCTCCAGTGTTCTCAACCTCAAGTGTAGCCGCGAACCCTGCTTTGCCCTTGTAGTATTCGTCCTTGTATTTACTCAGAGAGGTAGCCTCTACAATAGTTGCGTTCGTAACTCTCATTCGAACATCTCTCGGAATCTCGAATGACTCACCGACGTTTTTTGCCTTCCAATTCGGAGTTGTATCAAAGGGTGTCTTCAAATTCGGGTTAGGCTTTTGCAGATCAAGGGTGTAAGACCTTCCAGCAAACTTTAGAGTCAACTTGTCCACTGATTGATTCTGCGGGATTTCGCTGAAGAAAGTAAACCGCACCCTAAAATTGGGCCAAATCATAAATCCTTGGTCAGGATTCTGAGGTTGTCCATACCCCACCGCTTCTATGCCTCTTGACCTCCCGACGCGTTGGAAACCTCCGGTGTCTGTCAATTCAGCAGTGTCGTCTTTCCGACTGCTGCCTGAAGCATAGAAAGTTCCTGGAAACCACGAAGGAATATTCATCGCATTCTCTACAGCCAAATCAATTAATGCATATTGCCATCCGAATTGCGATTTACAAGAATTACAGTCAGGGTCCGTTGTACTTGAACGTACGCCCAAGACGTAGAATTTCCAAGAGTCGGAGGCAGATCCAGATTGCGCGCTAGTTTGCGGAGCAGATGCATTGCCCGTACACGATGAAATGACAATTGTGGAGAGAACCAAAATGCCGATGAGATACATTCTTGTTTTCATTGGGAGATTCTCCTTTCGTTGACCTCATAATAAATTGCTTTTAACAAATTAGGATCACCCGAATGACTGCCAACAGACGTAACACGCACTACGCAACACGGGCTAATCATTACTTTAGTTTTATTTCTCCGCTTTTTCCGCCGCGTTTTTCAACGAGCCGTACATTTTCAATATGCATCGCGCGATCCACCGCTTTTGCCATATCGTAAATGGTCAGCGCGGCAGTTGTGACCGCGACGAGCGCTTCCATTTCGACGCCGGTCTTGCCAACATTTTTCGCCGTGCCTTTTATTTCAATGTGCGCGAATTCTTTTTCGTTGCCCTGCGC
>JACQEA010000364.1 GCA_016200825.1 Chloroflexota bacterium
CTCACGAAATATATCCTAGATCTTTCAATCTCTCAATTACCTGTTGCTCTTCCTCTTCCGAATAACCTTCTGTCGCGTTCTTGCCCTCCGATGTTCCGCCGAACTCAACCGCGCGCGCATCCGAAAAAATTTCCGATAACACGCGCCCATCCATATCGCGCGGCACGGGCAATTGCAACGCGTGCAAAATTGTTGGCGCGAGATCAATCAAACGCGCATCTTTGAACTCGCCCGCGCTCTGCACGCCCGCGCCGCTCGCGACGAAAATTCCGTTCATCCGATGCGACGACGAGACACCGTACGACGGCTCGATGATTTTGTTCGAGCCGAACTCGAAATCGCCGAATGCAATCGTTTCGAGATTGTGCGGCAAAAACAAAATGTCGGGCGCGTCCGCGAGATGCGCGCCGCGATAAATTTCTTCCTTCTTCCAAATTTTTTCGATCAGCGGCGCGCCGTCACGCAATTTCAATTCGCGTAGGCGACTGATTACATCATCACGCACGCGCTCGAACTCTTCGCCCGGAGCAACGATCCCTTGCGGCTCGCGTCCGCGCAAATTGATATGCACTTCGCCGATGTAGCCGATCGAGTACGCGCGCGTGCGCGACCAATCTACATCGTTGAGCGACAAGAAAAATTTTTTCAACAGTCCGCGTCCGCCGCGCCGTTTGTCCAATGTGCGGCGCAATTTGCCGAGACCGAACGCAAGAAGCAATTGGTACACTGCGCGCGGGGTAATGCCTAACGCAAACGCGGCGCGTTTGAGGAGCGTGAGTGGATTGTTTTTGAATTTCAAAAAGCCGTACTTCGCGAGAAAATTATTGACGTACAAAAAATTTTGCAGAGGTCCGTGTCCGTGATCGCTCATGAGCATCACAGTTGTTTCCGTCATTGCGAGCGCAGTTTGCGAAGCAATCCCCATGTTGCGGCTTGAAGATTGCTTCGCTTCGCTCGCAATGACATTGAGCAAGCGCGCGATGAGCGAATCAATGTGCTGATAGATTTCCAGAATCCCATCGCGAAATTTTTCCGCTTCAAACGGATCGTGTTGATGGTGTGTGGCATCGTACGCCGACCACAAACCGTGACTCACGGTATCCGTTTCGGGAAAGACGAGCATGAAAAAATCCCAGGGATATTTTTCCATCAAGTACTCTGCCGCGCGCATGCGTTGTTCGGCGGAATATTTCAATGCGCTCAAAAATATTTCGCCGCGTCCTTTGCTGTACACTTCGTCCGAATAAACAATATACTCGCCGATTTGCGCGCGCAATTCGTCTGCGAGTTCGCGCGGGTACGTAAATTCCGTCGCGCCGCGCGGCGTCAGCATACCGGTGATGAGCAAGCCGTTGACCGATTGCGGGGGCCATGTGACGGGGACGTTCATCACGATCACTTTTTTGTTCGCGTCGCCGATCAAATCCCACACGGCTTTGCCATCGCGATCGCGCGCGGACACCGGCGCGAGATCGTACGAATCGCGCTTGCGTTGCATAAAATCGAACAAGCCGTGCGCGCCGGGATTTTTGCCCGTCATAAACGAAGACCACGCGGACGCGGTGACCGGCGGAATCGTGGATTCCAATTCGCTCCACGCGCCGCCATCCATCAATTTTTTGAACGTCGGCAATTTACCTTGCGCGATGAACGGACGAATCAAATCAAACGTTGCGCCGTCGAGACCGATACAAAATACTTTGGACATCAAGACTCCGATTGAAAAAAATATCAAAGGGCGACTACCTTCGTCGCCCTTGCATATTTCATAGCCGAAACTACCAAACCATTTCAACGAATTGAGTGTTCCTGATCTTTCTGTCTCGCGTAATCAACTTGGCTTTGCGCATTTGTGTCTCACACACAATCAAACGATCGTGCATTTCAGCGATGGCGGTTAACTTTTGCATTTCTAAAACAATTTCCAAAGTCAGCGGAGCGATTTCGACTGAAGGATTTCGTTGCAAAAGGTCAATGACTTGTGCTAATTCAATTTGTGCGCGGCTATGTTCGATTACAAAAATCAATTCGGCAATGACAATTAGGGGAACGATCAACTTCGCTTTACCTTCTGCCACATTGCCAAATGCTTGCCGTGCCGATTCACCCAAGCGCGGTGATGCAGTCAAATACCAGATTAACGCGTGAGTATCAGTGACGTACGTGATGGCGTCTGCCATTTTTGCGCTTTGACTGAGAAGGCTTTACTGCGTGAATCAAGCGTTGTAATTTTGAATTGGCTGCGCGGCGCGCTTTCAAAACCAAATTGTCCAGATCAGCAGGTGCGTCCTGCCAGATGCCGTAAAGCGAAGCAAAACTGCTCGAGGTTAATTGAGTTGTCGCATTTAGCGGAGTCACTTCGAGCGCAACTGGTTGGTTTTCAGGCAATGGCAGAGGTTGGAGCGGTTTGAGAACACCGTTAATGAAAACTGCTTTTAGGCTAAATGTCATTTTGAATTCCCAATTGTGATCATTATATCTCGTTTCCATCTCGGCGTCATCTATGCTTTTACCGCCGCTCTCTCTTCCGCGTTTTCACTTTTCATCGAATCCTTCAAACTTCCCAACCAAAACGCTTTCACAAAATCGCCGGTGTAGATCGCGTTCGGTTTTGCTTCACATCCCGCCCAACAGCCCGGACAATTCTTTACGACGCGGCGTTGCGGTTTGATTTTTTCGCCGAACCAAACCTCATTGAGCGATTGCGTCCGTAAATTGCCGACGACGGTCGGATAGTACACGCATGTCACGATATCGCCGTTCGGCATCAAGCGCATATGATTGAACAATTCGATGCATGACGGTTTGGGGCTTTCGACGCCGCGCATCAAACGATTTTTCAATCCGTGCAAATAATAACGCTGCACGATCCATTCGGGCAAATCGGTGATTGCATCGCGCGCATCGAGTTGTTCAAAGATGTATCGCATTTGTTCGGGCGTAAAGTCCGTCATCGAAACCGATTTCATATTTGGTTTTTCGTTTTCTTTCACGGTGTTCAAACGATACAACGTATAATGATCGGTCGCGATCGCGTAATGCACGTTCACGCCCAGTTTCGCCATCTCATCGCGTAAAGGTTCGATGTGATCCACATTTTTGTCCGTGATCGTTTGATTCACGCCGACGTAAAATCCGTACTGGTCGCGCAATTCAACGAGTCCGCGCAGCGTGCGCATGGATTTGTCGTACAATCCGCGATAACCGCGAATTTCGTCGTGCCGCGCGCCGACCGCGTCAATCGAAATTTTGAAATGCAATTTGGGCGAGCCAACTGCTTCCGCGTATTCTAAAATCCGTTTCGTCATCACGCCCGCGGTCGTGAGATGAACGACGGCGGGATTTGTTTCTTCCAGAATCGCGCGCGTGAGTTCGATCATATCGTGCCGCAAAAATGGTTCGCCGCCAGTGAGCCGAATCGAATCGAGATGCGGAATTTGTTTGAACACGCGACGAACATCGTCCACGTTCATATCGTCGTGATCGGTTTTTTTCCACACGTCGCACATAAAGCAACGCAAATTGCATCGCCACGTCACGATGAACGTGCACATGCTTGGCAGTGTGACGCGATCAATTTTATTATTCACGATTGATGTTGCGATGTTGGCGTAGGTACTTAAAGGCATAAGTCTCCTGCGATGTCATTGCGAGGAGCGTAGTTTGCGACGAAGCAATCTCCAAATAACAAGGGGATTGCTTCGCCTTGCTCGCAATGACATTTACTCATATTTCTCCCGCCGAATCGCGCTGACTTGATCCGCGAGAATTCCAAACATGAAAATAATTACGCTTGATACTAACACAATCACCGCGCCCGACGGAATATGCAACGCGGGATCAATTCGCTGGCTCGAGCGATAAACAATTGACGCGATCCAATATATCACGCCGATCATAAACAATCCCGCGCTCGTCGGCATAAAAACTTTTAGCGGATCGAACAGCGCGATCACGCGAATGATCAGCATGATTGTGTTGATGCCATCGCGGATTGGATTTACAGTGCTTGAGCCGACGCGCGGTTTCGTCACGATTGGAACGTACGCGGTGTTGTAACCTTCTTTGAACAACGCGAGCGTCAGCGTGGTGGTAAACGAAAATCCGTTTGGCAAGATGTGCAAAAATAATTTCGCGACGCGCGTGCGCAGCGCGCGAAATCCTGAATTGAGATCGGGAATTTCAGTTTGCGCGAGATAATTCGCGACCTTGCCTAAAAGCCATTTGCCCGGGCGACGCAGCGCGGGCGTGGGCGAATCTTTGCCGCGCGCGCCCACGACCATATCGTTATCATCCATTGCGTTGAGCAAACTTTCAATTTGTTCCGCGCTGTGCTCGCTGTCCGCGTCCATCAACACAACAATTTCGCTCGATGCCGCGCGAATGCCGGTCTTGAGCGCCGCGCCATAGCCCTTGTTCTGTTTGTGTTGAATCACGCGGACGCCGTTCGCGCGCGCGATTTCCGCGGTGCGATCCGTTGACGCGTCATCCACCACAATAATTTCTGCGCGCGCGCGCCACTCGCGCAAACTTGCCAGCACAGTCGCGATGCTCGCGGCTTCATTGAACGCGGGAATGATGATCGAAATAGATAATTGCGAATTCGGGATTGCGAGTCGCGAAGCGCGAAGCGCAGGTTGGGTTGACGATTCCACTTTTCGCTTTTGCCTTTTAGCTTTTGACTTTTCCCAACACGTACCGATGATGCGCCCAGATCGTTTTGATTTGCCACGGGAGCGGCGCGCGTTCCAAGAAAAAATATTTTTCGATTTTTGCGCGCAGGTCGGGGCGGGCGCCCGAATAATAATCCAGCGTGTTCCAATTCCAACTGTCGCCGCGAAACTGCGCGTCAAGTTTTTTTGATTTGATGCCGAGGCGTTGCAATACTTGCGCGGCCGGCATCACCGTATCGGGCCACGGCGGAACATCCAGCACGCCTTCGTCCAAAAATTCAACGCCGCTCGCGCGCAAAATTTTTTTGACGCGGCTAATGTCCGCCCACGTCTCATCCACGTACTCGACGAAATCTTTTTCCAAAATATATTTGCGCAACCAATAGCCGACCTGCGCGCGGTTCGGCATCGCGATAAAAATCAACTTGCGCGCGACGCGCGCGAGTTCCTTCAACAACTCTGCCGCGTTTGGCAAATACCACAACGCCGCCCAATTCCAAACGAAATCAAACGAGTAATCGTCAAAAGGCAAGCGCGCGAAATCGGAATGATGCAAGAACGTCGCGCGTAAATTTAGATCGCGCCAAATTTTTTTCACGCCCGCGAGTCGGTCCGCGTTGTCGTCAACGAGCGTGACCGCGCACCCGCGCCGCGCGAGCGCGATGCTATTGATGCCGCTCACGCCCGCCATGCCAAACAGTGGCGCTTCCAAAACAGATTGAACGTTGTATTCGCTCGCAATTTTTTCGAGGTAATCGTTTAGAACCAGTCTTTCGTAGACGAGCCCAAGTCCTTCGTTGTAATCCGTGAGATATTTTTTCCACCGCTGTTCGGGTACGGGTTTGAGCATGCCTAAACATCATACTCAATTTGAGTTGATTTGTCTATTTTGGTTTTTACCAAGGAGTGGCTAATCGCGCAGAGATCAAATTCTTGCGAAGGGATCAAGTAACGTTGTCATGCTGAGCGAAGCGAAGCATCTCGTTGACACGTTTGATTTCCCGTTGAGCAACGAGATTCTTCGCTCCCTTCAGTCGCTCAGAATGACATGGTAATTTTTCTTTTCGAAACGAATAATTATCTCTTCGATGTTAACCACTCCCTTCGGCCGCGCAATCAGCGCGTGACTTTGATTTTTGCCACTCCGATTTCTTTTCCGCCGATTGAAACTATCAGCGCATAAATCCCCGGCGGCGCATCACTGGGCACGCGCAAATCATAATCCGCTTTCAATATTTCACCCACGCGCCATTCGCGCGTAGGATAAAACGCGATCAACGCGCGGCGCGCGGCGGCGACGCGATTTCCATTCGTATCCACAAGCGCGAAATCCATTTCCAAATCCGAATCTAATTTTCCCCTTGCCGTCCACAGCAAATTAAATTGCAGCAACTCGCCCGCGCGCAAAGTTTCGGGCGCGCCGTAACCCCACAACGCGAGACGATCCAAGTTCACGTCGAGCGCGTGTTGCATAAAAATTTGTTCGCGCGCGAGCGTCGTGATGCGTTCGACGTTCACCATCGCGATTTTCTGCGCGTCGCTCAACGGTTGTTTATTTTCCGCGTCGAGAATTTGCATTCGCAGTTCGTACGCGCCCGGCGGCGCGCCCGCAGGAATGAGAACGTTGTAAACATCCGCGATATATTCGCCGTTTTGCCAACGCGACGCGCGTTCCATTCCGCGCACCGGCGCGTAATCGCTCTGCGCGATTACCCGCGCGTCGGGATCGAATAGCATCAGCCGCGTCAAAAAATCGCGCGCTTGTTTTTCCGCGCGCCACGTGACGGAGACGCGCACAGTTCGGTTGGGCGTGAGACTAACGTTTGAGGTTGGGCGATACGGTTCGAGCGCGGTAGTGAGTTCGTAATCGGCAAGTGTCAGAAAAGAAGTGAGAGCAATATTTTTTTCCGCGCGATTCGGCGCGGGGCGCGTAAACCGCGGCGCATCGCGCACTTGTAGCAATGGTCCTAACAACGCGTACCGATATTCGCCGCGCGGCGGCGCGAGTCCGGGCGCGAGAAAAATCGCGCGCTGATCCGCGAGCGTTGCTTGCGCGGCGCGCGTTTGCGGTTCATCGTCGTAGAGCGTGCCAACAACTTGCACATCCGCGCGGCGATTTTCGACGCGTTGAAAATAATACATCGCGTTGCTCTGTCCCCAATTGCCGACGATGGTTGCGTCGCGCGGAATCGGCAGAGAAAAAATTTCGTCCCATTGTTTGTAGACGCGGTCGTAATTGCTCCAATCCGCGTTTTTGAAATTGGTTTGGAACGAAAAAATAATTGGCAAGGTGAGGAACGCGAAAAACGTAATGCGTAATACGTAAGAAAAAAATCCTGCAACTTGTAACTTGCGACTGGTGACTAGTGACTCCACCGCGCCCGCGCCGATTGCAAACCAAAATACTAAAAAGAAAAATGGGAGTGAGAGATAACGGTCGGGTTCGCCGCCGTACAGCGCGCCGAGAAAAAAATACGCGAGCGTGCCGAGCGCGAGAAAAAACGCGACGCGCGCATCGAGACGCGGCATTTCTTTTTTCGTGATTCGTAAAACCGAGAGCGCGCCGACAATGATGAGAATCAAACCGATTTCGGAAAATGAATCGTGTAAATAGATCAGCATCCCAGCCAGCCCATCGAGAATTTCGGGAAGAGTCGCGCGTACGTATCCCGTCGCGCTCGCGCCCGTGCCAAAAATCGCGCCGATGATTGATCCGAGCGGATCGGCTTGCATTTCTGGAGAACCGCGCAAAGGGAGATAGAGATAAAAAAGTAACGGGAGCGTGATAAAAATCGCGGCGTACTTTGTCATTGCGAGGCGCGCAAAGCGCAACGAACCACTCCCCCTGTTGCTTGGAGATTGCTTCGCCGCCTCGCGGCTCGCAATGACGGGGAGAGTTGTTCGCGCAGAAAATAAAAATATTGCAATCGCGGGGAGCAACAAGACAACCGAATAGTGATGCGTGAAATTCAATCCGAACAAAAACGCGGGCACAGAAAGTGAAACGCGTTGCTCGCGCCAAAGAAGCAAAGCGTAAACGAGTGCGCCCGTGAGAAAAAAATTCAGCGGCGCAACGGACGCGACACCGGACTGTCGCCACACCGCGCTGTTCGTCGCAAAAAGCGCGGCGGCGATAAACGCGATCAATCGGCTTGAGGTGAGATGAAACGCGATGAGAAAAATA
>JACQEA010000350.1 GCA_016200825.1 Chloroflexota bacterium
AAAGGATTGGTCTGTGTGGTCGGATAGTCAAGTGGTCGAATAGTCTGGTAGTCGTCGCCACAAAATTTGACTAAGACTATGTGACTATCAGACTATTTGACTCCTCTCAACCATCTCCACAACAAAATCATTCCCCCGAAAAATTCTAAACCAATCACTGCCGCAATCACGCGCTCGATTCGCCACGCGGAATTGTTGAGCGCGATTTCGCGCGCGGCGCACGCGTCCACCGCGATTTCTTGCGCGCCCACACGATAACTCACGCGGCCTTGTGCGAGCGCGCTTTGCCAGCCGCGTTGCGCGTACTCCAACAGCGCGCGCGTGAGTTGCGATTCTTCATCCTGCGCGTTCGGCAGTGTCGCGAGAACTTGCGCGGGAATTTGCGCGCGCGCGGAAAACGCGTTGCACGCGTCGGAAAGATCAACGCTCTCGCGATCAACAAGGGTACGCGCCCAAAATTCTTCGGTGTCGCGCCAAGTTAATTCTGCGGGTGCAATCACCGCGCGCGCGAGCGACCATTCATCGCGATTCTCAAGCGATTGCGCTAACGCCGCAAGTTGCTCGCGCAAATCATTTTGATCTTTGAACGCGACGTTGATCGTCAACGTGACCTCGCTCGCATCGGACGAAAAATTCGCGTCCGCGCCTGCCGCGCGCCACGCCGCGACAATTCCGCTCAATTCGTTTTGCAACTCTTTCGCGTTATCCGCGTACGGCGCGAGTGAAAATGTAATCGCACGCGATCCGCTCATCGTTTCAACATTCGCGCGCGTGACGATGAACGGCGGCGGCTTGAATTGGGCGCTGAAATTTTCGCCCAACGCCGCGCGCGCTTTTTGCGTCGCGAGCGTAATTTCGTTTTGCTCTAGCAATGCGCGCGCCCACACCAAATTCAACGCGCGTCTTTGCGCGAGCAATCGGTCGGGCAGATACAAAGGTCCTGCGCCGTTGGGCGCGAGCGTTTGCGCTTTGTCGTAAAAATTTTGCGCGTCGGAAAACGCGCCGCGCGTGTGCGCGTCGAGTCCGAGATAAAAATAATCTTCGGCCAGTTGTCGGCGCGCGTTCGCATCGTTTATTTTTTCCCATTGCTCCACCGCGAGCGTCACGTACGCGGCATTGCGCGGTCCCGTTGCCGCGCCCGCGCGCATTTCATACAATTGCGCGAGCGATTGCCGCGCCGCGCGCTGATTGGGATCGAGTCGCAGCGCGGTTTCATTTTCCGCGACGGCTTGCGCGAAAAAAGAATCGCGCCGCGGCGTGTCGTTCAGCGCGAGCGCGCGCAAACTCGCGCCGAGCGCGGCGCGCGCGTTCGCATCGTTTGGATTTTGTTGCGCGGCGCGGCGACGCGCGACGAGATCGCTCCAAATTGTGGGACGAATAATTTGCAAAAATGGATTCGCGGGCGGTTCGTAATTTTGAAAGAGCCACGTGATGCGAGTGCCGTCAAAATTTGGATCGGGCGGATCGTACGCGATGATTTGTTCTTGCGTTGTGGTTTCGGGAAATAAAAGCGTGAGCCGCGCGCTTCCAATCGCGCCCTTCCATCCGGTGCCGGTGACGAGTCCGTACGTAAAACGCGGCAAGGCGGCGTCGCCCAAATCTTGTTCGAAATCTACGCGCACGGTTCGCTTTTCATCGCCCGCGATGGAAAGCGTAAACGTGTACCAATTCACCGCGCGAATTTCCTTGCCGATTTTCAATTCGGCTTGCGTTAAAGTCAAATTTATTTTTTTGTTGTCGAGCGTGACCACAAACGATTCGAGCCGCGCGGGATCGAACGCGTACGGATCACTCGCCCACGCGGGAAAACCGATTGGAATTTGCAGATCGGTAAGTCGGTCGGTGTTGTGCAATTTAAATGTGGAATTACCAGAGATAAATGTGTGTCCGTTCACGTCGCGAATTTCCGCGTCAACCGTGAGCGCGACCAATTCAATGGGCGTTTCGCGTGAGACCGGCGCGAGCGCCACGGGAATGTAAAGGGTCGGAGCTTGGGAATGCGCGAGGGGCGCAAGAAAAAACAATAATGCGAGCGCGGAAAAAAAGAATACGTCATTGCGAGCCGCGCTGCGGCGAAGCAATCCCCAAGTTCCAGATCTTCGTTTGCGGTTTTTGGAGATTGCTTCGTCGCCCCTTCGGGGCTCCTCGCAATGACGGAATGGCGACTCTGAAAAAAATAAAGGGGATTTGGTCATTGAGACAAAACCCCCTTTGGCTTTTGATGCGCTGATGTGCGACGCACGTAAAAGTGTGTCGCACGTTGTCGGCTAAATTTCATTTTGTTTTTGGCGCGGGGTCACCGCCAATGGGCATCACGAGTGAAACGAGCGTGCCTTTGCCAACTTGCGACGCGATGGAAAGTTTTGCGCTCGCGATCTCAGCGCGCTCTTTCATATTCAACAATCCCAATGAGCCGCGATTCGAATAGCCGCCCTCGACACTTGCCACATCAAAGCCGCGCCCATCGTCTTGCACGGTGATGGTGAGAAAACCATTTTTTTGTTGCGCGGCGATCCAAACATTTTTCGCTTCCGCATGCTTGCGCGCGTTGTTCACCGCTTCTTGCACGATCGAAAAAATCGCGGCTTCGGATTGCGCGACCAAACGCGCGGTGAATCCATCGGTATCGAGTTGCAAATTAAAGCCTTCCGATTCACGTTGCTTTTGCACGTACAATTCGAGCGCGGCGGCGAGGCCTTGCGTTTCCAAAATTAATGGACGCAAATCGAACACCAAGTTCCGGACTTGATGCAAGGCGTGCGTGGCGAGTTCTTCCAAATGCACCAGTTCTTCTTGCGCCTTTTCCGGTTTGCGATTGATCACTTCTTTCAAAAAACGAAATTCCATAATGATCGCCGAGATCAATTGCGAGGGACCATCGTGCAAATCGCGCGCCAAGCCGCGCCGCACTTGTTCTTCCACAACGATAATGCGATCGCGTTCCGCGACGACTTGCTGATACAGCTGCGCGTTTTGAATCGCGACGGCGGATTGCGCCGCAAACGCGAGCAGTAATTCTTTATCGTTGTCGTTGAATCGGTCGCCCGTTTTTTTGTTCATGACTTCGATCACGCCCACCGGTTCGTTCTTGTGCAACATCGGTACGGCGATCATCGAAGTCGTTTGGAAACCATATTTCGTATCAATGCCTTTGAGAAACCGCTTGTCCGTTTGCACGTCTTGCACAATCGAAGGTTGCCGCGAGGTGAACACCGCGCCGGCGATGCCTTGATTGTTGCGGATGCGCGTATTCTTGAGCGCTTCGCCGCCGCCGCCTTGCACGACGGAGAAAACTAATTCATTTGTTTCGCCATCATGCAACAGCAACGAGCCGGCGCTCGCGCGCATCACTTGCACCGCGTTCTGCAAAATTTTCGCGAGGAGTTGATCGAGAACGAGTTCGGAGGTGAGTGTGCGCGCGCTTTCTTGCAAAGCCTGCAGCGCGGCGACGCGTTCTTCCAACTCCGCCACGCGCGCGTGCCAATTGGGTGTGGATTTTCCGGTGGAGTCGTTTCGTTGCGTGCGAGTTGTCTTCGCCATTACGCCGCCAAACAATTTCTACGTTCGCGCGGCAAGCGGTGGACGTGGACGCGGAGCGAGGAGTTGTTTGATAAAAGGAATTTTCCTTTGCGCCGCTTCTTCGCCGCGTTGAATGATCTCATGCACTTTGTCATATTCTAACGTGCCATATCTGCCGACATCGGGATTGATGAGAACATCCACGGGTCCCATGCGCGTTTTGATGATCTCGCTTTCCATGATTTCCATCGCGCCCATCACGATGCCAATGACATTGGGCGCGCGCCCTTCGCGTTTGAGTTCGCGCCGATTCAAGCGATCGTCCAAACTAGGAATGACACTCGACGCGAGAATAATATCAATCCCTTTATCGGCGAGCAACTGCGATGGAACTGGATTCACCGCGCCGCCGTCAATCAAATGCCGACCCGCGACGTACGCCGGTTCCAAAACTCCAATCACACTCATACTGGAACGCACCGCGTCCGCGACCGGACCGCGATCAAACACAACCTCTTCACCGGAAATCACATCGGCGGCGATAATATATAATGGGATGTCCAAGTCGTCAAACGACTTGTTGGCAAGCCATTCCTGGAAATATTTCAAGACCATATCGCCTTTGATAATTCCCGAGCGCGGCGGAATGCGGAAATCCCAATAGCGAAAGCCGGTGAGAAAATTAAATTGGCGCTGAATATTCACCGCGAAATATAAAATATCTTCGATACTCCGCCCCGCGGCGTACAATGAACCAAAGACCGCGCCCGCACTCGTTCCCGCGATCATATCAATCGGAATACCGTTATCTTGCAAAACCTTGAACACACCGATATGCGCAAACCCGCGCGCATTTCCAGACGACAGCGCGATCCCCACCAATTTCTTCGCGATTTTGCGCGCCATTCGTCGGAGCACGATATCATTATCCGCCGCGTGCCAATGCCCTTTGGGCGCGAGATTGCGAACCCACGAATCATCCGCGCTGCCAAGATGAATCGTAATGTCCGCCAGTTCCATCGCCTTGATTGTCACCGGCGTTTCGTACGGAGCGATTGCGAGCAGCACCCAATAATAACGTTCGACAACTTGACTCAAACGTCCCGGTAAATTCTCCGCGTTAATCGAATCCGCGCCGCGCAAAAAATCGACGCGCGTGTCGCGCGCCCACGTGGATTCAAGCGTCACATTCGCCAAGCCGCCAATATCGAATAATAAAACCGGCTCGCCGGTCAATTCCGCGAGATACCGCGCCAATCGCGGCGTCGCCGCTCCGATGCACGCGACAATATTAAACTCTTCGGATTGAATTGGCGTTTGCAAAGTCCGACCCAAGCGGCGGCTCAATTCGCGCGTAATCGTCAGCGCGATCAGCGGATGTTGCTTGAGCAGATCGGTCAAATCGTCTTTGCGCAGAACCAAAAGTTCAACATCCAAAACAACGCGCACACTCGCGGAACGCTTTTCGCCCAACAAAACCGACATCTCGCCAAAAAAATTTCCGGGACCCAAATACGCGTGAATTTTTTCCTGTCCGCCTTTTTCCGTAACCACTTTGACCTGTCCCGTTTCGATAATGTACATACAATCGCCGGGATCATCTTCTTGAACGATGCTCGCGCCTTTGTGATAATGCTCGCGTTGAAGCCGTTGCGCAATCGCGTCGAGGACTTCATCGGTCAATTCGCTAAAGAAGGGAATATTGCGGAGATTGTGTTTGGCTGGCATGCGGTTCTACGATTACGATCGAGTGACGGATGTAATCATGCGATCCAATTCCGCGCGCGCGCGTTGACGTTCGCCTTCCGCGCCCAGCCGCGCAAACGCCGCCGAGGCGGCTTCTAACATCGCGCGCGCTTCGGTGATCTGACCGCGCTCGCGCTGAAGGAGCGCGAGTTGAAATTGAGTCTTGGTGAGTTCAAAAATATTTTTCAGATCGCTAAAAACCGCCGCGCTCTTTTTGCAATACTCGAAGGCTCTGTCCATTTGATTTTGGCGTTGGCAAATCTTCCCCAGAGTCCGCAACGATCTCCCCTCTAACAACCGTTTGCCAATTTCGGTTGCGATTGCCAATGCTTCGTGAGCAAATTGATCGGCGGCTGAAATCTCCATTCGTCCCAAGTTCGCTTCGGCAAGCAATCCCGTTGCTTCCGCTAAATGCTCTTTCGATCCCATCTCAATCGCGACACTTTTGCTGCGTTCGAGTTGAACGATGGCATCGGAAAATTTATCTTGCAGAATATTCGCGTGCGCCAAGTTATTCAACGCCAGACAAATCAAATTTCCGTTCTTGATTCTTTCCGCGATGGCGAGCGATTTTTCGCCTAGATTAATCGCGCGATCATATGCGCCCTTATCGCGGTACGCTTCGCCCAGATTATTATTCACCAAGGCAATGCCTTCAATGTCGCCGATCTTTTCTTTTATTTCGCGTGAGCGATTCAGATGTTCCAGCGTTTTGTTCCAATCACTTTGCTCCCACGCGATCACGGCAAGGTTGGTGTACGATTGCGAGACGCCGCGCAAATCGCCAATTGTTTCGCGCAAGCGCAAACCTTTTTCCGCGTACGCGGTTGATCGCGCCCAATCGCCCTTTTGAATAAAGAGCGCGCACAGCCCATTATAGACGGATGCCATTTCGTTATAATTATCCGTCCCTTCGACAATTTGCAAACTGCGCATGCGCCATTGGTACGCCTCTTCAAATTGTCCGCGCCGATAATGGACCCAACCGATGTCATTAAAAATCCGCACGCGCTCTACCGATTTTCCGGATTGGGGGTCGCGATCAATTTCGCGCAACGCGTTTTCCAACCATCGAATGGATTCCAAATATTCGCCTCGGCGTTCGTGAACCCTGCCAATCCGCCGCATGATTGCCGCGCTGGCGTAGAAACCTAATCCACTCAAAGAGGTGCGAAGCAATTCCAACGCGACCAAATATGAATTCAGCGCGCCTTCATAATCGCCAATAAAACTTTGAACTTCGCCTAAACCGGAATGGACTTGAATCCGTTGTT
>JACQEA010000362.1 GCA_016200825.1 Chloroflexota bacterium
AGCGACCACAGGAAGCGAAGAATCTTGTTATTCGACTTTGAATCTAATTGCAGCAACAAGATGCTTCGCTACGCTCAGCATGACATTGTCGCTTATTTCTTTCTTTGTGTACTTGGCGTCTTTGCGGTAAAAATTATTTCGCATAAATTCTATGAGAGATCAAATGAAAGCAACGAAAATCACTCGCGCGCGCTATGCCGGTCTCGCGTTGATCAACGGCGTGATGATTCGCGACGAGCGCGCGCTCGCGGTCGCGGTGCGCCTAGCCGGTGGCGGCATTCAGCTAACGTTGTGGAAATTATCGCCGGGCGCGCGCTGGCAACGCCGGTTGAATCGAATTCCATTTTTACGCGGGCTATGGATGTTGAGCACGATGTTAGAAAGCGGTCGGCAGTTGCTCAATCACGCGTTGACCAGCGCGCCCGCGAATCTTGATATCACTTCCATTCGCCGCCGCGATTTTTTTTGGTCGGCGCTGTTTGTGATCGCGGGATTATTTGTTTTGCCCGCGCTCGCGATCAGCGGAATCAGTTGGTTCGTTCCCGCGCTCGCGACCGCGCCTGCGAGTGCGCTGGCGGAAATTATTTTGCGCGTGATTTTATTTGTCGGCGCGCTCGCGGTGGTCATGCCATTGTTTGAAGAGATGGGCGGCGTGGTGTCGTATCACGGCGCGGAACATCAAGTTATTTTCACGCAAGAAGCCGGGGCGCGATTGACCGCGCAAAATATGGCGCGCTATAGCACGCTTCACCCGCGCTGCGGCACGAATCTGGCGCTGTTACTTTTTTTGCTCGCCTCGCTTTTGTTTGGCTTTTTGAATTTTTTGCCGGTGGTGGAACGCATCGCGGCGGAAATTATTTTGTTGCCCGTCGTCGGCGCGGTGGGTACTGAACTAATGTTGATTGGATCTGAACATTGGAACAATCCGCTAATCCGCGCGCTCACTCTGCCCGGGCTCGCGTTGCAACTTATCACGACGCGCGTCCCGCGCGATGAACATCGCGAGGTCGCGCTGGCGGCAATGCGCGGCGTGATCGAACTGCCGCTGGCGCGCGCGTGCGCGAGTGATCTCGCCGCGCTGTT
Organism: Chloroflexota bacterium; assembly: GCA_016200825.1. Classification (GTDB taxonomy): domain Bacteria; phylum Chloroflexota; class Anaerolineae; order UBA4142; family UBA4142; genus JACQEA01. Next base: position 1,084 of record JACQEA010000362.1, read on the forward strand.
GCAAAATTCCGACGCATCGGTGCGCGCCGACGCGCTCGCCGCGTTAGGCGAAACGGATCGCGACGAATTCGCGCGCGCCGTATTGCGTTTGATCGAAAACGCGGATTGGCAAGTTGCGACCCGCGCGCTGAACATTGGAATCACGAGCGGCGCGCTCGCGCCGAACGAATTGCTTGGACGATTACTGCCGCGTCTCGGCGCGTCCGAACCGGCGACGCGCGCCCTCGCGTTCGCGCGCATCGCGCAAATTGATCCCGCTACATTGCAATTGAGACGAGAGGAAATTATCGCGCGCATCGAAAACTGTTTGAACGATGAGGACGCGACCACGCAATCGAACACGTTGTATCTGTTGAGCCAACTTGGCGCAACCGAGGTCGCGCGCGCGAACGCCGCGACGATTATCGCGCGAACCAATTCGCCGCACGCGGCAACCCGCGCCAACGCGGTTTATTTATTGGACGTCGCCGGGATTGACGCCGCGCCGGAAATTATCGCGCGGTTGAATGATGCGGAAGAGACGGTGGTTTGGTGCGCGTTGCAAGCGGTGAAAAAATTGAACTTGCAAGCCGCGCTTGGAGTTTTGAATGATTTGGCGCTGACGCTGGAAGAGGGAGCCAAACGCAACTGGTTCCGCGACGCGATAAATTTTCTTTCGCTCGCCCGCGAATCAATTGCGATTGAAGAAGCGCGCGCGATTGTCACTCAGACCTAGACAATGAAAAAATAGAGACGGAAAACTTTGGTGAGTGGCTAATCGCGCAGAGATTAAATCATTGCGCAGGGATCAAGTATCATTGTCATGCTGAGCAGTATCGCTTCGCTCACTGTAAACTCCGCGAAGCATCTCGTTGACTCGGTTTATTTCATAATGCATAACAAGATTCTTCGCTCCCGGAGTTTATCCTGAGTGAAACGAAGGAGTCGCTCAGAATGACATTGTAACTTTTCTTTTTTGCAGGAATAAATATCTCTTTGAGTTTAGCCAGTCCCAAACTTCTAGTCCTATTGTAGTCGAGCGCGAGAAATGCTAGAATGACGGCAACCGGACGGGGATTTCGATGACATTGCACAATGACGCGTTTACGCAACGCGTGATGAGCGATTTGGATCCAGAATTATTGCAGTTGATTCAAACCCAACTGAATACATTTCTAAAATGGGATTTGGTCAAATTCTTTGGCGAAAATCCCGGCACGCTCGACAGCGCGGCGCAGATCGCGGTGTACATCGGGCGCGAAGCGTCAACGGTCGAAGCGGAATTGGACGAACTGGCGGGCGCGGAAATGTTGCAACGCGATGATCGCGCCGCGGCGCGCGTGTACGCGTTGACGAATAATCCCGCCACGCATGCTCTGCTGCAAAAATTTTTGCGCGCGTGCAATGATCGCGATTTTCGGGTCAAGGCAATGTATCACTTGATGCGCGGTATGCAAAAACTATAATCCATTCAGAGGCAACCACTCGCATGGGGGAAAACTAGATCCATGAACCGTGTGAAAACCGGCGTCCGCGGTCTGGATGAAATGCTCAACGGCGGATTCTTGCCGCAAACGGCGAATCTGTTTGAAGGCGCGCCCGGCACCGGCAAAAGCACGCTGGGGATGCAATTTATTTACAACGGCGTCGCGCAATGGAACGAGCCCGGACTGATCTTGACGTTTGAAGAATTTCCGCAACAATATTATCGCGATGCCGAATCGTTTGGCTGGGATCTGCACGCGCTGGAACGCGCGAACAAATTGCGCGTCATCATGTCCAGTCCGCAAGTCACGCGCCGCGATTTGGAAACCGTCGGTGGCAATATTGAAACGATCGTGCGCGAGATGGGCGCGCGGCGCATTCTGATTGATAGCCTCTCGCATCTGTCGCGCTTGGAAAAAGATCCGGTCGAACGCCGCGCGTTGGAATTCGCGTTTGTCAACGCGCTGAAACGCGAAGGGCTGACCACTTTTCTGACCCGCGAAAGTTTTACGTTTCCAAATCCGCAAATAGACCCCGAACCCGGCGTTGGCTTTTTGGTGGACTCGTACAGTTTGTTGCGCTATGTGGAAATTGATAGCGAGATGCGGCGCGCGCTTTTGATTTTGAAAATGCGCGGCAGTGACCATGCGCGGGACATCCGCGAATTTCAGATCACCGGCGAAGGCATCGAAGTGCAAAGTAAATTCAAAGGACGCGAAGGAATTATGAGCGGCAGTCCGCGGCAAATGGCGGATTCCTTTATCGAAGCATTTGTCAAACGCTAGGACGTGTATGCAAAATCTTCTTGCAGGATTCGAGATCGTTTGGCAACTAGGTTTTTCAACGAAACCGATGGAAATAAAACTTTTTGCATACACGCCCTAGTTTTATGGGAGCAAGCTTGGAAGGATTGGAACGCGGATTAGCATTGACCGCGGGACTGACATTCGCCGTCAACCTTTATTTTTTATTTCGCTTGGCGCGCTTTTACGAACTTAAATCGGGCAAGCGGGTTCACGCGCGTTTGTATTTGCCGGTGGCGGCGCTATTTGGGCTGGCGGGCGCGCAGGTCGCGCTCTTTGCGCATTCGCTCTCCACCGATGTGCTCGGTGATTTAATTTTGTTCATTGGCGGGAGCGGCGCGCTCGCGTTGAATTATTTTGTCGTGACCGCGCTCACGCGGAGAAATCCGTGATCGTGGTGCCGGGTTTTTTGGCTCTGGTTGGAATTATTGCGAATATTTACACGTTCATTGTATTTGCGCGTCTCTCACAGCGGCTGGGCAACGTCACCAAAATGAAACCGTACTATCGCGTGTACTATGTGAGCGTCGTGTTGGCGATGCTGGCGCTGGTCGCGAGTTTTGTTGATCGCGGCGCCGCGGTTGCGCCCGCCGCAGTTCCGTTTGTGAGTGAGATCGGTTGGGTGATTGCCGCGCAATACATCGCGCTCGCGCTAGCCAATTTGCTCGCGCTCGCGGTGACGTGGCGGTATTGGGGTTGGTTGTTGCGCGAGAAATAAAGCGAATGAAACAAATGCAATTGCCCGCGCGAAAAATAATTTATCGGTTGGCGCAGCGCCGCACCAGTGTGGCGATTGGGGTGTGGTTTTTTTTCGCCCTCGTCGCGATCATTTCTTTCTTCCGCAATAGCGCGCTGTATGGCGCGGCATATTTACGCGATTGGATCGAGTTGTCCGGTTATGTGACCGATCCAATTCTGATCGCGCTCTTGGTCTATATCGCGTTGCGCGCGCAGGCGCGCGGCGAACGCGCCGCAAACATTTCGGACGCGATTGTGGCGCACGCGCCGATTGGAATTTTTACAAC
>JACQEA010000069.1 GCA_016200825.1 Chloroflexota bacterium
CAGCCCGTCGGCAATTTTGATTTTGTTTTTGCCGAAGCGTACGAAAAAGCCTACGCGCCGATGCTGGCGCTTTTGGAACGGCATCCGCGCGTCAAACTCGTGTTGCATTACAGCGGACCGTTGCGCGATTGGATCATTGCTAATCATCGCGATTTTTTTCCGCGCGTGCGCGCGCTCGTGGCTCGCGGTCAAGTGGAAATCATGACGGGCGGGTATTACGAACCGATCCTCGCCGCGATCCCGGACGCGGACAAGCGCGGGCAAATCGAAAAATTGACGCGCGCAGTGAAAAAAGATTTCGGTTACGCCGCGCGCGGGTTGTGGCTCGCGGAACGCGTGTGGGAGCCACATCTCGCGAAACCAATTGCGGACGCGGGCGTGGAGTACACAATTGTGGACGACACGCATTTCAAATATGTTGGATTGGAAGACAAAGATTTGTTTGGGTATTACGTGACCGAAGAGCAAGGGGCGACGCTGAAAATTTTTGGGACGAGCAAACATTTGCGTTACACTATTCCTTGGTCGCCGGTCGAGGAAATCGGACGAAAGCGGCGCGCGCGTTGCGGTGATGGGCGACGACGGCGAAAAATTTGGCTTGTGGCCCGGGACGTACGAGCATTGTTGGGGTGCGCGGGAGCGAGAGAGCGCAGGAGCAAGGGAGCGGGGGAGCGGAAAAAATCCAATCTCCAATCTCCAATCTCCAATTTCAAATTCCTGGATGGAAATTTTTTTTCGCGCGCTCGAAGAAAATTCGGAATGGCTTCACACGATCACGCTAGCGGAATATGCAGAAAAATTTCCCGCTCTCGGACGCATTTATCTCCCCACCGCGGCGTACGACGAAATGACTGAATGGGCTTTGCCCGCGCAGTTATCGGGCGAGCTAACGCGACTCAAACATCAATTGCAAGAAGAGAAACGCGATAATGTTCTGAAATTTATTCGCGGATCTTTTTGGCGAAATTTTTTGGTGAAATATCCTGAAGTGAACGCGATGCATAAAAAGATGTTGCTGGTCTCTGAAAAGGTCAACAGTCAACTGGCAACAGGTAACAGAAAAAAATCTCCCACACTCTCGCGTTCCCTTGCGCCCGCGCTCGATGCGCTCTACGCGGCGCAATGCAACTGCCCGTACTGGCACGGCGTGTTCGGCGGAATTTATTTGCCGCATATCCGCCACGCGAATTACGCGCACTTGATTCAAGCTGAAAATATTGCCGACGAAATCGCGCATGGCAAACGTGAATGGATTGATTATGAGTTGCGCGATTACGACCAAGACTCGCGCGACGAGTTGTTGGTGAGCGGCGACGCGCAGAATATATATTTCGATCTCGCGCGCGGCGGCGCGATTTGCGAATGGGATTGGCGCGCGAAAAAAATAAATTTAGTGAACACGCTCGCGCGACGCGAAGAAGGCTATCATCGCGATTTGGTAGAAGCGGCGGCGCGCGGCGATGTAGAATATCCGGGCGCGCCTCCGCGCGAAAAACTCGAATCCATTCATTCGACCGTTGTACGCGCTAAAGAAGTCGGGCTTGAAAAATTGCTGACGTACGATTGGTATCGCCGCCTGGGTTTGATAGATCATTTTATCGCCTTCGACGAAACGCTGGAAAATTTTTCGCGCGCGCAGTATCGCGAGTTGGGAGATTTTGTAGATCAGGAGTACAAGTCAAAAGTGAAAAGGCAAAAGGCAAAAGGAAAAAGTGTAGGAGAAAAACTGTTGGTCGAGTTGTCGCGCGATGGAAATGTTTGGCAGGACAATTTATTTGCGCCCGTGCGCGTGGAAAAGCAACTCGTCATCAGAACAAATGCGCGTCAACATTCTCCGTCTACTGTCCATCGTCAATCGTCCAATCTCCAACTTCCAATCACTTATACCCTCACAAACTCTCACACCCTGCCACTCGCGTTTCGCTTCGGCGTGGAATTTAATTTCGCACTCCTTGCCGGGCATTCCGACGATGCGTACTATCGCGCGAACGGAATCGCGCGCGAGCAAGCGCGGTTGGATGCGCGCGGCGAGAGCGCGGCAGTGGAAAATATCGCGCTGGTCAATGAATGGTTGGGCATCGAAATCGAAATGCAATTGCGCGCGCCCGCGCACGTGTGGCGATTTCCAATCGAAACAATTAGTTTGTCGGAAGCGGGATTCGAGCGCGTGTATCAAGCATCGTGCGTGATGCCGTTGTGGGATGTGCATTTAGCGCCGGGCGAATCGCGCGCGATTAGTTTGGATTTGCTTCTGAAACAATTGTAATTTGCTCAATCCTATTGCCTATGCTAGAATATTTTCTAATCTCGTTTGCGAGGTAATCACTTTGGTTTCAAAGCCCACCAATCCATTTTTGCGAACACTCGACACGGTCATTGAAGGCAACGCCAGCGCGTGGATCATCAATCTCGTTATTATTCCGGTGATGATCATTCTCGCGTTGGTGCTTCCGCCGCTTTCCATTCCGCAACGCGTTCTCGCGTTGGGCTATACCAATGTCAATCCCAGTTCCGGTGGCAATGTCTCGGTCGCGGACGGCGCGCAGTTTTCAATTCCCGCGAACGCGATTCGCAACAGTGTTGGAATTAGATTGTCGTCAAAATCGCGCGAGCAATTTCTAAATGATTCGCTCGCCAAAACATTGCCCGCCAAATTAACCGTCAAGAGTCCATTGTATCAACCGAGTCTGCAAGGCGAAAATCCCGGGCAAGCGATTCTCTCGATGCCGATTCCCGACGCGTCCGAGCCGTTGAAAACGATCACCGTTTTTGGATACGACGGAAAAAAATGGAGCAAACTTCCATTTCAAATTTTTACTGACGATCAACGCTTGGAAGCGTATCTCAGTCCGGTCGTGCCGCAAGCTGTGATCGTCGCGCAAACACAAGCGCAACCGCCCGCGCTCGCCGCGGATATTTCCGATAAAACCGCGCTGCCCGCGCAAATGAACGCGCTCGTCGCCGAAGTTACTCCGCTCGGTTATTACATTTCAGATGGCGCGGGCATCGCGGGCAGTGTGCCTGCCGCGCCCGACACGAATGTCGCGACCGATTTGCAAATTCTTCCCAACCTCTCGAATTTTATCAACGGACAAGTGCGCGGTGATATGGTGGAAGATATTCTTGCGAATCCGGATCAGCGCCGCGCGCACATTCAAGCGATTGTTGATCTAACGGTCGAACAACTTTATCCCGGAATAAATATAGATTATCAAGGTATGGGCGCGGATTGGCGCGGCGATTACGCGCCGTTCATTCGCGATTTGGCGGACGCGTTGCACGCGAAAAATAAAATTCTCTCCGTGACGCTCGCGTCTCCGTTGCAACGATCCGCAGTTTTGTTTGACACGGGTCCATTCGATTGGGCGAGCATCGGTCAAGCCGCGGATATCGTGCGCGTGCCACTGCCAACCGATCGCGCCGCGTACGTGGGCAATCCGGCGCCGGTGCAAGTGTATTTGCAATGGGCGGTTGGACAAGTAGATCAATATAAATTGCAACTCGCGTTTTCCGTTTTGGGTCGCGACGAATTCGAAAATTCTTTCGCGCCGGTCGGATTTAGCAACGCGGTCAAATTGATGGGACCGATTCAAGTGCCCGCCACCGTCGCGCCCGAATCAAAAATAACGCTTGATCTGCCGCGCTTGCGCGAGAGCGGCGGAATAAAATTCGATGCGAATACCGGCTTGTATTCATTCACGTACAAAGACGCGAAGAACGTCAATCATACGGTCGTGATCGAGAACGCGGAAAGCATTTCTAAAAAAATAAATCTCGCGTTGCAATATAATTTGCGCGGCATCGCGCTGCGCGACCTGAGCGATGACGCGGTGGATGCGCGCATGTGGGACATTTTGAAATTGTATCGCGATTTGCAATCGCCGAATTTGAAAGGCAATCTTTCGATTGTGTGGCGCGTCAATGGTCAAACCGTTGCCAAAGCGACGGTGAATGATCCTAAACATCAATGGACTGCGCCCAAAGATATTGGCGCGACAAAAATCGAAGCGCTGCTTTCGTTTGACGCGGGTCAAAGCACGACGGGCACTGCCGGTAATGTGACCGTGCAAGTTGCGCGCACCGGCGGAACTACTTCTACCGGAACGTCATCATCATCCGAACCGGTCGCGCCGCGTCCTGCTGCGACGGCGGTACCCAAAGCGCCGGCCGTTTCCAGCAATTTTAACGGCCAAAATCTTTTCAATTACGGCGCGCAATTGAATTGGACGAATTCCGATCCTAATCAAGAGATGGGCTTGATCGGGCAAATGGGTTTCAGATGGGCGAAGATTCAAGTGCGCTGGTGCGATGTTTCTGGTTCGCGCACGCAAGCCGATTTGAGTCAGATCGGCAGATTGATTGATGCCGCGAATGGCCGCGGCATCAAAGTCATGTTGAGTGTTGTGTGCGCGCCGCGTTGGTCGCGCGCGGATGGCGGCGCGGGTGGATCGGGTCCGCCGGATAATATGCAAGACGCCGCGGATTTTATGGGCGGCATGGCGAGTTTTTTTTGTTCAAAAGGATTGGGCGCAATTGAAGTTTGGAACGAACACAACTTGTTGACTGAATGGCACGGCAAACAAATTTCCGCGGCGACATATTTGGATATGCTCAAACGATCGTACGCTACGATCAAAGCCGCGTGTCCCAGCGTGGTAGTTGTTTCCGGCGCGCCGACGCCAACCGGCGTGATGAGCGACACGGCGATTGACGATGTCGTGTTCTTGGAGCAAATGTATCAAAACGGATTGAAACAATATTCGGACGCGATTGGCGCGCACCCTAGCGGTTTTTGTAACGCGCCAGATGCCGGTGTCGGCGCGCCAAATGGTTGCGGCAACACATTCAACAATCACCGTTCTTTTTTCGTCAAAGGCACACTCGAAGCGTATCGCGCGGTGATGGTCAAGTACGGCGACGCGGGCAAACAAATTTGGCCCACCGAATTTGGTTGGGGCGTGGATCCTTCGCCGAAACCCGGCTACGAGTACGAAAAATTTATTTCACTCGATCAACAAGCGCAATGGCTCGTGCGCGCGTATCAGTTAATGAAATCGGTCGGATATGTCGGCGTTGCGTTTTTGTGGAATCTCGATTTCAATGATATGGGTAACGAGACCGGCGCGTTTCACGTCGTGGGGCGACCCGCGTTTGATGCGCTGGCCGGAATGGGAAAATAAAATTGCTTTATGATATCGCGAGAATTTGCGGGGCGCAACGCGTTGCGCCCCGTTGCATTTTGATCGTTTGCTGAAGGATCGCCGTGAAAATGAAAAATATTCTGATCATCATCGGTGCCGCAATTTTTTTGCTGCAATGCACCGTGCTTGATTTTGTTCCCGACAATACTGCCACAACGCCATCGAATGACGCGACCGAAGAGCCGCCGATTACGCGCGTCGCGGTGCCGGTCACGACTGATGTTCCCGCCACGCCGACGATCGAAGCCATCAATATTCTTGGAAAAAATCTTTTCAATTATGGCGCGCAAATAAATTGGACGAATTCGGATGTCGCCAAAGAAATGGATTTGCTCACGCGCCTGGGATTCAAATGGGCGAAACTGCAATTGCGGTGGTGCGATATTTCTACCGGGAAAACAAACGCCGAGCTAAGTCAAATCGGCAAAGCGATTGAAGCCGCGAATGCGCGCGGGATTAAAGTCATGCTCACGATTGTCTGCGCGCCCAAATGGTCGCGCGCGGACGGCGGCGTCAAAGGCGCGGGTCC
>JACQEA010000382.1 GCA_016200825.1 Chloroflexota bacterium
AGAACATCTATCAAAATGAATACGGCGGTTGGTGTCATTCTGAGCACATTCGCGGAGTTTATCCTGAGCGAAGCGAATGGACTCAGTGTAAACTCCGCAAAGAATCTTGTTTTTCCAATGAGAATCTTGCTTGCTTTTGAAACTACAAGACGCTTCGCGGAGTTTACAGTGAGCGTAGCGAATCTGCTCAGCGTGACAGTTAGGCTCACTTTTTAGACGCTCTTAGCGCGCGTGATGGCGCAATGATTTATCGCGGCGAGAATAATCAATGCCCTTGGCATCTGTCGCGGCTGAAAAAATTTATTACGTTGAACGCGGTGCGCGCGGCGCGCCGATTATTTTTGTTCACGGCGCGGGAAGCAACCATTTGATTTGGGGCTTGCAACTGCGCGTGCTCGGCGCGATAGGACGCGCGGTCGCGCTCGATTTGCCGGGGCATTCCAAATCCTTCGGCGCGGGACGCGCGACGATCGACGCGTACGCCGACATCGTCGTTCAGTTTTTAGACGCGCTGAAATTCGAACGCGCGCTGATCGTTGGTCATTCGATGGGCGGCGCGATCGCGCAGATGCTCGCGCTCACGTATCCGACGCGCGTGGCGGGACTCGCGTTGATTGGCACCGGCGCGCGCTTGCGCGTTCTGCCGCAGTTTCTCGATGGCACGCTGACCGATTTTGAAAAAACGTGCGCGCAGATCGCGCGGGCGCAATTCGCGCGTCCGGATGACGCGCAGATTCGCAAATTGGAAAAACAAATGCGCGCAGGCGCGCCGCGCGTGTTGCATGCTGATTTTGCCGCGTGCAACGCGTTCGATGTGATGAATCGCGTGGGTGAGATTCGCGCGCCGACGTTGGTGGTGTGCGGACGCGCGGACGCGATGACGCCGGTCAAGTATTCGGAATTTCTCGGCGCGAAAATTCCCGGCGCGCGGTTAGAGATTATCGCCAACGCCGGGCACGCGGTGATGCTGGAACAGCCGGAGGAATTGAATCGCGTCTTGAGTGAGTTTGCGCAAAAGTTGTAATGTTCTGTTTGACTAGTGACGACATTGACGATAAAATGTTGTTATGCCCAAGTTTCGATTGTGGCCTTGGAAGCCGCACGAAAAATATCCGGTATCACCACAGTTAATCGTGGAGAAACTTTTCAGCCACAGAATCACACAGAAACACACGGAAAATTTCTGTGAAGTTCTGTGTGGTTCTGTGGCAAATTGATCTGCCCACGTCCGAGAGGAGTGCTACCATACAAGCGGCAAATCTTTCTGAATTGACTCTCCGGTTTCAATGATGGCTTGGGAAATTTGACTCCCAAGCCATTATTGTGGCATCGAGATTGCGCGAATTATTTTTTACTTTACGAAGGAAACCTTATGAAACTCAAGATCGGCAAACGCGCGGCAATTTTTCTCGCGGGCGGCGCGCTGATTGCATTGGTCGCGCTCGTTGCGACGAACGCGCTGCGCGGCAATCCGCAATCGTTGTCGGCGAGCGCGCTCGAAGGTGATTTTGTCCGGCGCGGCACACTCGTCGCAACGGTCAGCGCGACCGGCGCGATCAGTTCGATGCGCGAAGCCGCGCTCGCGTTCAACGCGCCGGGCGCGGTGACGCAGATTCAAGTGAAACAAGGCGACGCAGTGAAGAAAGGCGATTTGCTCGCGTCGCTCGATACGCGCGCGCTCGAATTGCAACTCGTTCAAGCCGACGCGAGTCTCGCGCAAGCGGAAGCCGCGTTCGCGAATTTAAAAAATCCTTCGGCGAATGATCTCGCGATTGCCAAAGCGGATATTGATAAAGCGCTCGCGGCAGTGTCACGCGCGCAAAGTGATTACGACCGCATCGGCGGCGCGAGCAATCCGTTTATCGCGCTCACCGCGCAATCGCTCAACTTGCAAACCGCGACGCTCGATTATCAAAAAGCGCTCGCGGTGTACAACTCGAAAATAAATCCGAATGAAAATCAACTCAAACAACTCGACGCGCAGGTGCAACAAGCGCGCGCCGCGCGCGATCTGGCAAAACAACGCATTGAAGACGCGATTTTGCGCGCGCCGTTCGATGGCACAATTACGAAAATGGATTTGGATTTGGGATCATACGTTCCGGCGGCGCGCGCGGTGATCGGCGTCGCGGATTTGTCGGACTTGCGCGTGAAAGTAAATATTGACGAAACGGATATCGCGCGCGTCAAAGTGGGCCAAGAAGTAACGATCGGATTGGACGCGTATCCCGGCGCATCCATCAACGCGCGCGTGAGCGATGTCGCGTCGGTCGCGACGACGGTGCAAGGCGTTGTGAATTACGTCGTGACGTTGACCTTGAATCCCGGCGACGTGCCGGTGAAAATTGGAATGACCGCGAACGCGAGTATTGTGGTTGGGCGCAAAGACGATGTATTGCTCGTGCCAAATCGCGCG
>JACQEA010000360.1 GCA_016200825.1 Chloroflexota bacterium
GATATAATTCAAGGTCTGCAACAAGTTTACACTTATGCGAGCAGTTACACGATTGCGTCCGCAAATATGAGTTTGGGCGGTGGATCGTACACGTCGAATTGTGATAGCGCCGACGCCGCGACCAAAACCGCGATTGATAATTTGCGCTCGATAAAAATTGCGACCGTGATCGCGTCCGGCAATGAAAGCAAAACGAACGCGATTTCTTCACCCGGTTGCATTTCGACCGCGATCAGCGTGGGCTCCACGCGCGATGGCAGTTTGGGCACGACCGCAGATACCGTATCAAGTTTTTCAAACAGCGCGTCGTTCTTGAATTTGCTCGCGCCCGGCGAATATATTTATTCTTCAATTCCCGGTGGCGCATTTGCAAATTATCGCGGCACGTCAATGGCGGCGCCGCATGTTGCCGGCGCGTGGGCAGTTGTGAAATCGAAACTGCCAACCGCGTCAGTGGATCAAGTTTTGAATGCACTCGCGACTACCGGCGCTAGTATCACAGATTCGCGGAATGGAATCGTCAAGCCGCGTATTCGCGTGGACGCGGCGCTGAATACTTTTAGCGGCTTAGCGCCGACAGTGACGCCGACGGTAAATGGAACGGGAGTTGGAGCAGGCACATATGACGACAATGATTCGCGGATCGGTTACAGCACCGGATGGACAGCATATACCTGGTATCAGTTATACAATGGGACACAACATTATTCAACAACGCCGGGATCTAGTGCGCAGTTAATATTTACCGGGACGCAAGTGAGCGTGGTGCACACCCAAGCCAGTTCGTATGGCGTACTGAATGTAATGATTGATGGTGCATTAGTCGGAACGATTGTCGAGACAGGTAGTTTACAATGGCAAGTGCAATGGAACGGACCAGGGCTAGCAAATGGAACCCATACTCTAACGCTCGTTCATGCGAGCGGTTCAACCGTAGACATCGATGCAATCATCGTCAACGGTGCAACCGCATCGGCAACCGCAACTTCAACATCCGGCAGTGGCGGAGGCGCGATTGCAGGTTGTCCGGTTTTTCCCGCGGATAACGCATGGAATCGCGATGTGTCCAACGATCCGGTCGATGCGAACTCTGCTGCGTACATCGCGCGGATCAACGAAAACGCGCAATATCTTCATGCCGATTTTGGCGCGTCTGCCGCATATGGAATTCCGTACATCGTTGTGCCCGGATCGCAAGCCAAAGTGCCGATTACTTTTACCGAGTACGCGAGTGAAAGCGATGCGGGTCCCTATCCAGTGCCTGCAAATGCACCGATAGAAGCTGGAAGTGATGCGCATGTCCTCGTCGTAAATTCCGGCGAATGCAAATTGTACGAAATGTATCACGCGTCCAAAGATCCAAATAGTTCGGGCTGGTTTGCCGGTTCGGGCGCGGTGTTTGATTTGCGTTCGAACGCGTTGCGTCCAGAAGGATGGACATCGGCGGACGCGGCGGGCTTGGCGATTTTTCCCGGGCTCGCGCGCTATGACGAAGTGACGGCGGGCGAAATCAAACACGCGTTGCGGTTTACGGTTTATCGCTCGCAGCGCGCGTACATTCATCCCGCTACGCATTTCGCGTCTTCGATTACCGATCCATCCTATCCGCCGATGGGAATGCGCGTGCGCTTGAAAGCGAGTTACAACATTTCCAGTTTCACCGGACAATCGCGCGTGGTTTTGAACGCGCTGAAAAAATATGGAATGATGGTCGCGGATAATGGATCATCGTGGTTTATTAGCGGCGCAACCGATTCGCGTTGGAACGACAATGATTTGAATCAATTGAAAACGGTGCCGGGAAATATGTTCGAGGTCGTGCAGTTGGGTCAGATTTACAAATAATATTCAGGAATTATTCTAATAAATTACGAGCCGCGATAATTTCGCGACTCGTTTTTTTATTTCCAAAAAAATGTTTGCGTTGCGCTGGCAGGACTGCCGGGCGCGCGCGGGGATGAAAGCGGATCAGGTCCTTCGACACGCATGACTGTTACATTCCAATTGATTGTGCGCGCGCTAGTGGAAATATCCGCGTACCATTCTTTGTTCACCTGCCAACGCGTTTCCTTCGACCAACCATTCCGCGTCGCGGTTTTGCCGTCGCGCGCGGTGAATGTGAACGCGATCATGTACCACTCGTTCTCGCGCAAACCGCTCGCGGAAACAGATTGCCATTCTAACGCGATCAGCGCGTCCGCGCCCGCGTAAATTGTCGCGTTCAAGGGGGCAAGCAATTTCGGCGCGGGATAAAATGGAGGCGTTGATGTGCGGGATGGGGTGGGAGAATTATTCGCGCGCGTGCCTACCCGCGTCGGGGTTGGAGAAAATCGCGAGGTAGGTGTAGGGGTCGCGTTTGAAATCGCGGTGATAATCGGGAACGCGGTCGGCGGCGGAGTCGCGACGACGACAAGCACTTGAATGAGTTGCGTTGGCGTCGCGTCAACCGACGGCGCGCTCGCGCCGTTCGCGATTAGTGCGCGCACGGCAATCCAACCGCCGCAACCAATTAATATCGCGATAAAAAATATCGCGCTGACGCGTAACGTAAAAGGCACGCGGCTTGATTGGGGATCGCGACCGCAATTGGGGCAGAGCGCTTCATCGGCGGGGACGCGTTTGCCGCAATGCCCACAGCGAATGCGCGCGCGATGCGGAATAAACTCAAATCCGCACGCCGAACATTCTGAAACGTTCGGCGGATTGCGTTTGCCGCAGCGCGGACAACGCGGCAGATCGTCGTGCATGTGAACGGAAGAATCCAAAATTCCCAACGCGATTTAGGGTGAGAAGATCGAATGACCGGACAGCAATCGTTGCACGTCAAAAAAAGTTACGATCAACATCATACCTAACAACACCGCGATGCCAACCAGATGCACCAGTCCTTCTTTTTGCGGATCAATTTTCTTTCCACCGCGCAACCATTCAAGCGCGACAAAAACGAGTCGCCCGCCGTCGAGCGCGGGAAAAGGCAAAAGATTCACGACCGCGAGATTCAAACTCAACAAACCCAGCCATTCGAGCAACGCAAGCGCGCCGCCGCGTTCGGCAACTTCGCCCGTCGCTTGCGCGATGCCGACGAATCCAATAAATGAATTTTGCGGCGCGGGCGCGCGAAATAATTGCACGATCGACGCGGGAATCGCGACGACAATGCGCGCTAATTCTTCCGCGCCCGCGCGCGGCGCATCGAGCAACGTATATTGGAGTCGCGCGCCCAACGTCGCGTTGGCAGGCGTAACCGTTTCTGGAATTTGCACAATGACTGGATCTGGTTCGATAAATTTTCCATCGCGCGCGATGTGCCATTCAATTTTCAAACCGGCATGCGCGCGCGAGTAGTCAACAAATTCCGCCTGATCTTTCAACGTGCGCCCTTTGGGGTCCACAAAAAAAACCAACACGTCGCCGCTTTTCACTCCGGCGCGATCAGCGGGCGATCCATTTTCCACATTCGTCACGCGTAATCCCAAATAAGGTTGCAATGCGATCCCGAGCGGTCCTTCACCGGCGGGCGGAGTCGCGCGCGGGGTCGCGCTGATCGGATCGAGCGTGCGCGCGCCGCGTTGAATCGTCAAGGTAACGGCAGTGCCGGCATTTTCGCGCAAGGTTTGCGATAACAATGGAAAATCATCCAGAACATCTTTGCCATTCACCGCGAGAATGCGATCACCCGCGCGCAAACCGGCTTCCGCGGCGGGAGAATTTTGAACGACGCCGGTGATGCGCGTAGTTTGCAGCGCCACGTACGGCGGGCTAAAGAACGCGGTGATGGTGAACGCGAGATAAGCGAGAATGAAATTCATCGTCACACCCGCGAGCAATACGCGCGCGCGCACCGACGGCTTGGCGCTCGCGAATCCGCCGGGCACCGTGGGGTCTTCTTCGCCGTGCATCCGCACAAATCCGCCGACGGGAATCGCGTTGAGGGTGTATTCTGTTTCCGCGCGTTTGGCAAACCGAAACACGCGCGGCGGAAAACCAAAACCAAATTCCAAAACCGGAATGCCCAATCGTTTCGCGACAATGAAATGACCAAACTCGTGAACGAAAACGAGAATGCCGAGTGTGGCGGCAAAAATAATCAAGTTGGTCGCACTGGTGAAAATTCCTGTCACGCGGAAAATCCTTTCTAACGTACGCGCGCGCTCATTATACTCGCGCGCGGAAAATGTAGCAATGAGACAAAGAGCAAAGCGGAAAACGTAATACGTGATACGTGACACGTAATACGTAATGCGTAAAAAACTAAAACGCGTTGCTGATCGCTGGATTAAAACAAATGCGTTGTGCCGAGTTTTGCCGCGCCGCCCGGCGCGTTGACTAACACATCCTTCACATCCGAAATTGTGCGCGTCAACTTTTCCACTTGCTCAACATCTTTCGCTTCGCAAATCAAATGCACGTTGGGTCCGGCATCGAGCGTAAAATATACGGCGAGTCCCTCCGCGCGCCATTTGAGCGCGGCTTGAATCACGCGCACCATCCCCGGCGCCCAATAAAAAATCGGCGGGCGCGAGGTCATCGCAATCGAATGCAATTCAATCGCTTCCTCTTCAATTGCCGAACCGAGCGCGGGCAAATCTTTTGCCAAAATCGCGCGGCGCACGCGATGAAAGCGCGGCGGGAGCGCGTTCAATCGTTCCGGCAAAAACGGACTCGTTTGCGCGGCGTGGTGTCCTTCGGTTGAGCCAACCATTTTTTCAGCCGCGCTCACAATCGCGATCACATCGCGCAAATCCCAATGTTCGGGCGGCGCGACACTACGCGCGTGCGACCGATTGCTCTCCCAACTCGTGAGCAACTCGACGAAACCGGGCGGAATGGAACGCGCGGCGGAACCGGAACCTTGCCGCGCGAGCACAGAGAGTTCGAGTTCACTCAATTCTAAACCCGCCGCGCGCGCGGCGGCAAAGGTGAGCGCGGCAAATCCGCTCGCGCTGGACGCGATGCCCGCGCCGGTTGGAAAATTATTTTTGGATGCGACGCGCGCTTTGGTTTCAATTTTCGCGAGTGCGCGCACGCGATCGAGTTGCGCGATCACGCGCGCGGCGGCGGGCGCGGCATTTTCCAACTCCGCCCCGCCGATGATCACGCGATCATTTTCCAATTTCGCGTCGAACGCGACGGTGGTCGTCGTGGTGGCGTGATCGAGATTCATCGAAAGCGAATCGTTCAGCGGCACGCGCCGCAAATTATCGCGATTGCCCCAATACTTGATAAAGGCAATGTTACTGCAACTGACAGCGGTTGTTTTCAAATTTGAATCCTTTTGAAACGGAAGGGAATCTGTTTAGGGAAGAGAAAAGAAAAATTCCAGCTATCGCGATCACAGCCGGAATCCATTTTCCAAACTTTGTCCGAAAGACATTTAATCATCACGTCGATCCCGCGCGGGCGCAGAAAATTTTCGTCAAAAACAGTGTAGCGGCATTCCCGCCATTCGTCAAGCGAAAGCCAATTGCCGTGAACTAAAAAATCGGGCGCGGTGAGTGGAATGAAATCATTTTAGTAAATCAATTTGACACTCGTTTCAAATCAGATATACTCGCTTTGCGCGGCGCCGTGGCCAAGTGGCAAGGCAAGGGTCTGCAAAACCCTGATCAGCGGTCCAAATCCGCTCGGCGCCTTGCAAAAAATAAAAACCCAAAGATTCAAATGGCTTTGGGTTTTATTTTTTTCTTCTCAGCGCAAATAGTCCCACCGCAAACATCACAAAACTTGCGGTCGTCAGCGTACCGCCAACCACCACAAACGCGTCGGCATCCAAAGGTTCAAATGGTTGAATTGGAAACGCGGTTGGACGCGCGATCAAGTACAACGTCGGCGTGCGCGTCACGGTTGCGCGCGCGACGATGTTCGTTGCGGTACGCGGGCGTGCGCCAATTGGTTCGGTCGGTGTCGCAGTGGATGGAATGCGCGTGGGTGTCGGCGCAGGAGGAAAATCGAGATCGCTCGCAAAGCGCGGAAATATTGCGATGCGTCCGCGCGAGCGGCTGACGATGCCAATCACGCGCACAATTTGTCCGGGCGCAAGACGCGGCAAACGAATGCCGGTCGTCGCGTCAATCGCGATGCGCGCTTCACCACTGCCATCATTGATAATAATTTCGTTTCCCTCGATTCTAACAATGCGCGCGTTCACTTGCACCAGATCACCTACCAGCGCGGGATTGATCGCGCCGGTAGTGTGAGCAATGGGAGGCGCAATGCCGCCGTTGCCGCGCACGAGAAAATTATTTAGGTCATCCACTTCAACTTCGCGTTCGCCAAACACCACGCGCACGCGGCCGCGCAGAGAAATGCAATCGCCGAGTTGCAGGGTTGGAAAATAATCGCGCGCGCCGGACAACGCGATGCGAATTCCGCCGCTGGAATCCTGCACGTAAATAAAACGATCGCTCAACACTTTCGGCGGAACGGTGACACAACCTTCCACTTTCACATTCGTTTCACTTTTCGCCGTGCGTGCCGCGTTGATAGACAAGGACCGATAGCCCGCATCGTCGCGCGCGTTTTCTTTTTGCGCGTCCGCGGCCGTCGCGCTGTTGGTTCGAATCGGCGCAGAGATCGCGCTATCGCCATCGGCTTGGACGACGCGCGCAAAATAAAAATGCGCGGGCGCGCCCGCAATCGAAATGTTCCAAGTGAAATTGGAATTGGAAAACGATGCGGATTGCGCGAGCGTTCCGTTATCGTACAAATAAATTTGCGCGGCTTCGTCATTGGCATCGCTCACCGTGATGGTGAAATCCAATGTGGATTGATTGTCAATCGTCGAACCCATCCACGCGCCATTCGCTTGCACACCGAGCGCGAGATTGGCGTCTTCGGTTGCAAAGACGCGACGCGCTTGAATCGCGCTGATGAGATTCGCTTGCGTCAGTGTGGACATGATGACGCCAACGCGGTGCGTGGAATCACTGCCCCAATTCAAATCATGATTATCGGAATTATTTGACGGCGCGACGAACCAACCTTGCGTCAGACTTGATGTGTATTCGGATTCGTAATGATGATATGTGCCGTGCGCGTTGTTGCCTGCTTCTTGCAAAATAATTTTGTTCGACGCGCTCGAGTTGAATGCAAAGTTGTCGAAATTTCCGCCGTCGCCGACGGTGGGATGATTGAATTGCGCGAAC
>JACQEA010000045.1 GCA_016200825.1 Chloroflexota bacterium
CGCGCCATCCTGAGTATTTTCCGCGAACCACAACCCCGCGTACGCGCCCAACTTGCGATTGAGCGCGCCCAGTTGTTCGTACTCGCGGAGGATCGCGAGAAATTCGCGCTCGTCCATCTCATCCGATAATTGGGCGCGCGCATTTTCAAACGCGGCGACGCGCGCTTTCAAATCATTCACCAACGCGTCGTACGTGGGTCCGCTGGAGGCAGGCAAAAGGTCTTGCAATTTCCAGCGGCTTTGCGTAAAAGTTGCCATGGATGCTCCCATAAAAAATTATCCGCGACTCTTTGCGACTCTGCGCGCGTAAAAAGAGAAATGAAACGGCGCGGATGATAGCATAGCGCGCGAAGCGTGTCAAAGCGTAAATGTCATTATTACCGCGTCGTCCTCACTTGCACGCGTTCGCCTTCTACAATCAATTCGATTACGCCGCGTTCGTCCGTACGCAAAGTTGTAACGCCGGACAACGCGTTCAACAATTCCGCCGCGGGTTTATCGCGCGCGTTCGCGCCAACGAAAAGAATTGCCAGCGCGGGATTGACCGCGTCGAGAAATTGCGGCGCGAGTTTGCGCGGCGCGACGAGCGCATAACTTGCGAACGACGCGTCGGATTTTGTCAACGCGTCTTGATCTTTAATTTCCGCGCTGTCCGCGAACAAAACACCGAGAGTGCCCGCGCGCAACCGCGCGATCAGCGGCGCGCTTGGCGCGTCGCCGACGGCAACGATCTCAAACGACACGCCGCGATCCAACTCCACCTGCAAATTATTTTGCGCCGCGAGAATCGGAATACTTTTTTGCGCGATCACTTCGCGCCATTTCAGATACGTCGCGCCGGGACGCGCGGGCGCGCGCGGTTCGATAATTTGTTTCACCGCATACCGTTCCACTACCGCGACCAACCCCGCGAGATGATCGTCATCGGGATTGGTCAACACGATCAGATCAATCGTGCGATCCCAAAACGGTAAACGCGAACCAAGCGCGGATAAAGTCGCGCTGGGATTTGCGCCGCCGTCAATCAGAATTTTCGCGCCGTTGGGCGCGCGAATTAAAGTCGCCGCGCCGCCCGCATCGAAAAATTCGATGTGCGTTTTGCCATCCGGTGCGGTGAGCGCGAGGTTGAATACTAAAATCAAAATAATGAACGCGCTTGCCAGCATCAGCGCGGGACGAAGCGAAATTTTTTCGCGCAGCGTTTTCCAATCCACGCGCGTCGCGCCAAACAAAATAAAATAATACGCGCCCACAAAAACCGCGTCGAAATAACCGATGGGAATCGCCGCGAACGGCAAGCGCGCGGTGAATTGCACGATGACAATCGTCCATTCGGTAAACGTCCACGCGATCCAACCGATGAGTTGTCCGACCGGCGGCGCGATCATTCCGACGAGAGTGGCGAGTCCGCCCCAAATCATTACGGCGGGTTGCGCGGGCAAGACCAGAAAATTTGTGACGAGTCCGATGATGGATAAACGATGAAATGCAAAAATGATGAGCGGCGTGGTGGTGATTTGCGCGGCGAGCGTTGAAATGAACGTGTCTTTTGTCATTGCGAGGAGACGAGCGGAGCGAGACGACGAAGCAATCTCCAAATTGGAATTAGGAGATTGCTTCGTCGCGGAGTTTACAGTGAGCGAAGCGAATCTGCTCCTCGCAATGACACGCGCGAACAATTTCTCTAACGGCTCAGTGTACAAAATTAATCCCAACGTCGCGAGAAAACTCAATTGAAATCCGAGATCGAATAAAGTAAATGGATTCAGCGCGGTCATCACGAACGCGGCGACCGCGAGCGCGATGTACGCGGTGCTGGAACGATTCAAGTACGCCGCGATCACAACCAGCGCGCCCATGATCGCCGCGCGCAATACTGACGCGCTCGCGCCGACAAGCAAGGTGTAAACGGCGAGACCAACGAGAACAATAATCGTCGCGCGGCCGGCGCTCCAGACGCGCCGCGCGAGTTGCGTTAGAATTCCGGCGATGATCGAAACGTTGAAGCCAGAAATCGCGATGATGTGCGCGGTGTTGGTTGCGCTGAACGCGTCGCGCAGGTCGCTCGGAATTCCGGAATCCACGCCCAGCAAAATTCCAGCTAAAAGCGACGCGGCCGGCTCGGGAAAAATCGCGTAAACGGTGTCGAGCGCGCGGTGACGGAACGCGTACAGCGCGGCGAAGAATGGATTGCCTTGCTCGCGCGCGATAATTTTAGGCGCAGAATATACGCGCACGATGGAATGAATGTCTTGCCGCGCGAGATATTCTTTGTACGAAAAATCCGCGAATTCCGGCGGCGTGATTGGCTCGCCGAAAAATTCTAATTGATCACCATAGCGGACTTGTACTTCGCGCGGCGCTTGCACGAGCGCGAGTCCCGACACAGTGTGCGTTGCGGATTGGACGCGCACGCGTGTAATGTGGACGCGGAGATTGACGTGTTGATCGCGCACGTCGGGATCGTCTATGACCTCACCCGTCAACGTCATCGCGCCGCGATCATTCCACACCGCGAGCGCGTTGGGGTCGGCAGACGGACGCGCGAGCGTGAAGCGAATCGCGCCGAGCAGAAAAAAGGTGAGGGTGAGAAACAAAAGCCGGAGCCGGGGATTTTGTCGCGCGAAAAAAAATGAAAGAACGGGGAAGACGAGCCACCAGAGCAATAGATCGCGCGGCAAATTGATTTGGTTTGAGAAAGCAAGACCGGCGATCCACGCGCTGGCAAGATATACCAACAACATTGTTGGATCCAAAAAATAATTTTTAAATCAAGGCGTGCTCGTTCGGGTGGGCGTCGCGGTGCGCGATGGTGTGAGAGTTGGTGTTGACGTTGGTGTGAGAGTAGGCGTTGATGTTGGTGTGGTGGTTGACGTCGCGGTGGACGTTGAGGTTGGCGGAACCAAAGTATTTGTCGCGGTTAAGGTTGGTGTGTTCGTCGCAGTTGGGATTACGGTGTAGGTGGGTGTGGGTGTAAAGGCAACATCACCAAAGTCTATGTTGGTTGTTAAGATGGAAACGACGACGGCGGCGAGTAGATCCGGTGTCGTCGAAGCAAAGCCCGGCGGATTTGTTTCGCTCACGTTGTACGTCGCGGGCGCAAGCAAAAAACATTTCGGCTCGTTGACGGCGTCGGTAATGTACGTGACGATAATTGTTCCGCTTTGATTTCTTATCGTGATCTGCGCGTTCGCGAGCAATCCTTCGCCGCCCTCGCGCGTGCCATTGCTATTCAGATCGTTATGCACCAGCACGCACAAATTACCGGGCGATGGCGTCGCGGTATTCGTCGGCGTACTGGTCGGAGTATTTGTGTGAGTGCTCGTTGCCGTCTGGGTGGGAGTGGTGGTTGATGTCGCAGTTGACGTTCGCGTGAGAGTTGGTGGGAGTGTGTTCGTCGGAAAAAATGTCGGCGCGGGAATCGTCGCGGTGGAGGCAAATGTTTGCGTCGGCGTCGCTTCAGCCGCGCTGCCAATTTTGAATTGCCACTGGCGCGCGGTTTTGTTACCGGCCGTATCTTGGACTTCCAAAAATACTTTGTGATTACCCAGTTCGAAAGCCTTGGGGTTGGCGTATGAAATAGATATATCGGAAATCAAGGCTTGCTTGGTCACATCCTTGTCATCCACAAAAAGCCGGACACTTTTTGTATTTATCGCGCGATCATCGCTGTACTGTGCGCTAATGTCAACCTTTGGTGTGAGCGAAAGCGTTTCGCCATCCGCCGGATAAATCTGCGCGATAATCGGCGGCGTGGAATCGCGCGTGAGCAAAAATCCCAAACCCGCCGCAAGCGCGGTGACAATCAGCGCGATGCCCAGCGCGAGCGCGAGCGTGCGGCCGCGGCATCCTTGCAACGCGTCGCGCAGTTCCGGAAACGGCGTTGGGGTTGCGCCGGTGTGCGTTTCAACTTCCGCGTCGGGCGGTGGAGCGCCCGCGCCAATATTTTTTTCCGCGACCATTTCGACGCGCGGTCTTTTATTACCGGCTAATACTTTGGCGCGCACCATCGTCGCGAAAGATTCCGGCAACGACACGGCGGGCAAATAAGCAAAGAGTGTGCCCGCGGCGCTCACGCGACGACGCAAACCAAAAATTCGTTCGGGGTCCACTTGCGCGGAGACCGGGCGACCGTCTTGGCGAGCTTGAATATCGTATTGATTCTCAAACGATTTGCGCGCGTCTTCCAACAAGCGCGGTAAATCCGTGCGTTGCACATTCAGCGCGCGCGCTTTTTCAGAGGGAGAAAGATTTTGCAGTTCTTCCAAAATCAAAATCGCGCGATGAAACGCCGGCATCGCGCGCGCCGCGCGCCAAATTTCGCCGGGCAAGCCTGCGACCATCGGTTCTTCCGAAGGCGGCAGCGCGTCGAGCCAATTTTTTTGGCGCAAAAATCCGAGCGACGTTTCGCGCGCGAGGTTGCACAAATAGCCGCGCACGGAATCGGTTTCCGCGATGCGCGACGCAATGCCGGGCACGCGCGCAAAAACATCTTGCAACAGCCGCGCGGCTTGATCGCGGTCGCCGATGAGGCGATAAATAAATTCGTAGAGCGCGGGACTATAGCGATCAAAGAGCGCGCTCAGCGCATCGCTTTGTCCACTTTGAATTTGAGTGAGCAGTTCGAAATCAGTTACATCTGCCACGCGTTGTCCTCAAGCGGCGCACCCCGCCCGCGCGTTAAACCATTTTCTCCGCGTCGCGCGTGCGCGCGGGTGCGGTTTCATTTTCCGCGCGCGCCATTTGCGTCAACGACAAGCCAATCTTGCCCGCGTAAAAAAATCCAAGCACTGTGACGGGCCCAAATAATGCCGCGTGCAAGACCAGCGTGTAACTCGTCGCCAGATTTTGATTGATGCCAAACGCGACGAGCGTGTAAACAATCGGCGCGTCGAACACGCCCACGTACCCCGGCGTAGACGGCGCAATCGTCACGAGATTTGCGAACGCGGCCGCGAGTAAAAAGACCGGAAACGCGAGCGCGATATTAAAGCCCAGCGCGATCACGGCGTACATACTTGTTTCGCACAACCACGCCAACAGCGAAAGCGCGAACACCGCGAGCGAATCAACCGGACTGCGCAGCGCGCCGAGTCCGGACAGAAATGAACGCGTCAATCGTTCCGCGCGCGCGCGCGGCGTCTCCGGCAAGTAACGCAAAAATAATCCGGCAAATTTTTCGACACGGCGCGGCATGCCCGCGAGAATGGTCAACGCGATGATCGCCGCGATAAATAGCGCGGCGACGAGCCGAATGCGGAGATTGAGCGTTTCGTCGCCAAAGTGCAAAAGAAAAGACGCGGCGACGATAAACGTGAGCATCGTCAATCCGTCAAAGACGCGCTCGACCACAATCGTGACGAGGGTCGCGGCGCGTGAAACTTTTTCCGTCTGCCCCAACACGTACGCGCGCACCAACTCGCCCATGCGCGCGGGGAGCAAATCGTTTGCCATATAACCGATCACGACCGTGCGAAAAAGTTCGCGCGTGGGGATGGGTTTGATCGAGCGCAGAAGAAAATGCCACCGCGCCGCGCGAATCGCGACGCCGGCAAAATAAAACGCGAGCGCGGGGAGCAGAAAAATATATTGCGCTTGTTTCAACGCGTCCCACACTTGCAGGGGATCGGTCTGATAAAAAATAAATACCAAGAGCGCGAGACTAATCAGCGCGCCCAACCAAAAGCGTTTCTGTTTCAGCATTAGATTGAAATATTAACACAGAATAGCGAAAAATAAAAGAGTCGAGCGTTTCGACGATGACAACCCAGGCGAAACGCTCGACTCTGCGCGCGCGCATCTCGGCGCGCGATGGATCGCGATCAATTAGGCGGCGCGGCGCGCGTCCGCCGCGACTTCGCTCGCTGGCGGCAACATCGCGCCGAGAATGCGTTCCATCGCCATCGTGTGACTGCACGGACCGTGCGTTTGAAAATAGTGACACGCGCACGCCCAACGTCCGTGGTCAAACGAAACGGCGTAACTGTTGTTATCGCCTTGCACCGTCACGGTGAATTGATTAAAGGCTACGCGCCGGTCGGCTTCGGTGGCGTACCGTTTTGCTTTTTCAATTTTTCCGATCAAACTCGAATCCATGCGAACCTCCCAAGTGTGGAAATAAAAAAAGCACTCGACGCGCGGCGCGCAAGTGCTTGCTAACGAACGGCGGGTTTCTCTCCCCGATTGCTTCGGGCGGTTGATCCATTCATGGGCGGAAGTACTCCTAACCCTCAAATCTGCCGCGAGTATAAACCCGAAAAAGGGAAATGTCAATCGTCAAAAATCGGGTGATTGTTCAGCCCCCGTGTCATTGCGAGCGTTTTTTGCGAAGCAATCTCGTTTCCAAGTCGGAGATTGCTTCGCGGAGTTTACACTGAGCGGAGCGAACGTGCCCGCAATGACAAATGGGTAATTTGACAAGAATCGCAATGTGGGCATACTTGGAACAGTACGGAATAGCAAATTATGAATTTCTGAGCACCCCGACTCTATCAGTAATGTAGAGCCGGGGTGTTTTTCTTTTTCTCAATTTGCGGATTCCGGAAAATTTTTTTGAAAGGAGCCACAAAAATGGGTGAGCGCGTGACGGGTACGGTGAAATGGTTCAGTGTGGAGCAGGGACGTGGGTTTATTTCCCGTGAGGGTGGAGAAGACGTGTTCGTCCACTTTTCCGCTATTCAAGGTGACTACAGAATATTGGAAGCAGGTGACAAAGTCGAATTTACGATTGAAAGGGGACCCAAGGGTTTTCAAGCCACACATGTCACCAAAGTAAGCTAATCAAAGCCACGCCGACGTGGTTTCACGATTCTACCGCTATTATCAACGAAGAACCCTCGCACCACCCGCAAGGGCAAGTGTAATAATTTGTTCTCTCTGAGAAACAAGCGGCAAGTTGTGAATACGCCAATTTATTTTTCACTCCTTCCGAATTTCATTGCCCACGATTGGCTCCGCCGGCGTCAGCATTTCGGCAACGCGAAATCCGATATTGCTCGCGCGCGAGCCGGGCAAATAACGCGCGCGGTGCGATACGCGCGCTTCGCGTGCGGAATTAAACCACGATCCACCGCGCATCACGCGCGCCGCGCTCCCTGGAATTTCTTCGCGCCCATCGTCCGCGCGATAAGGGTACGCAAATTCCAGCGCTTGCCAATTCGCGCCCCATTTACTCCGCGTCCATTCAAAAATATTTCCGGCGAGATCCATCACGCCGTACGGACTCGCGCCGCGCGGAAAGGCATCCACTGTCGTCGTGTGTCCGATGCCCAACTCGGCCGTATTCGCGCGTTGCGCGTCGTACGCGTCGCCCCACGGAAAAATTTGCGCGGCGCGATCCCCGCGCGCGGCTTTTTCCCATTCCGCTTCGCTGGGCAAACGAAACTGCCGCGAAAATTTTTCGCGCAACCATTCGCCATACGCGAGCGCTTCGTACCAACTCACGCCCACCACCGGCTGACGCGGCGCGTTGAATTGTGGATCGCGCCAAAATCCCGGCGCGATTATTTTGCGCGATTCCAACCAGCGCGCGCCCATCGCGCTCCCAAAATTTTTGCGCGCATAGCCGTTGTCCGCGATAAATTCCGCGTACTCGCGGTTCGTCACCGGAAATTTGCCGATGCGGAACGCGGCGAGTTCGAGTGAATGTTGCGGCGTCGCGTCGCGCAGCGCGTTATCGCCGAGCAGAAATTGTCCCGCGGGGATTTCGATCAAATCGGGGATCATAATGCAAATGTCATTGCGCGCGCCTGAAAGGCGCGAAGCAATCGCCAAGATACATTGGGGGATTGCTTCGGCGTGCTTCGCGCGCCGCGCAATGACGCGAGTGAGTTATGGAATAAAAATAAACAATGCCGTGAGCGCGATGCCGGCGAGTATGGATTCTGCGTATACTTTCGCCGCCTGTCGCCGCAATTGCGCGCGCAACGCCGCGTCTTGAATCGTTTCCGTTTCGCTAGTTAGTTTGCGCGTCCCGCGCGCGGCGTGTGCCACTCAGGTTTTTTCGTGCGCTTGAAAAAATCCGATTGCCGCGCTGGCAAACGGAACGAACAGCGCGACGCGCCACGCGCGCGCCGCGTCAAAATAAAGCAACGTCAGCACGAGCGCGAGGCTCACGCCCAACGCGAGGATTCCAAATCGCAAGCGTTTCATCCGCTCGCGCGGGCTGATGTTCGTGCAGACGATAAATTTATT
This sequence comes from Chloroflexota bacterium, assembly GCA_016200825.1. Lineage (GTDB taxonomy): Bacteria > Chloroflexota > Anaerolineae > UBA4142 > UBA4142 > JACQEA01. The sequence continues at coordinate 8,194 of JACQEA010000045.1, forward strand.
TTCGGATTCAATTATTCCAGCATTCACTATCCAACCTCTAACTTTTTTATTTTCTAATTGCTTTGAACGCGCTCACCATTGCTTTCCACTTGTCCGTTTCTTTTGGATCGAAGGGCGCGTACAATGTCACGCGATCCAACAAGCCCGCATAACGCGATTGAATGCGCGCGGGAATTTCTTCTAGCGGCGCGACGACCGCGACCTCGTTCAGCATTTCATCCGTGATCAGCGCGGGCATCTCTTCCCATTTGCCGCGCGCGGCGAGCGCGCTCAATTGCTCGCCGACCGCGCCCCAGCCGTGAACATTCAACACGGTGCGATACGTTGGCGTGGACGCGTAAAAAGAAATTTGTTGCCGCGCGATCTCGCGTTCCACCTCATTCGCCGCGACAAAAATCGCGGACGATAATTTCACATCCGCGCGCGCGCGGTTCGCGCTCTGCGCGCCTTTTGCGATGTTCGGCAAAACGATTTCGCGAATATAACGCGGGGTGTGAAAAGGATGAACGTGAAACCCGTCGCACACCTCGCCCGCGACGCGGCAGAGATGTTCGTTCACGCCCGCGATGTAAATCGGAATGTTCGGGAATTCGATTGGTCCGGGATTGAAGAACGGGGTCATCAATGTAATTTTGTAAAACTCGCCGCGAAAATTTATTTTGCCGTCACCCTGCCAACATTTCCACAACTCGCGCAACACCAAAATCATTTCGCGCAATTTCGGCGCGACGCGATCATCCCACGCAAATCCAAAGCGGCGTTCAATGTGCGCCTTGACTTGCGTGCCGAGTCCCAAAATAAATCGGCCGCGCGACGCGTTTTGCAAATCCCACGCAATCTGCGCGAGCACGGTGGGACTGCGCGGAAACGCGACGGCAATCGAAGTGCCCAGTGCAATGCGCGTTGTATGTTCCGCCGCGAGCGCAAGCGGTAAAAATGGTTCGTGTTGCGTTTCGCTTGTCCAGATCGCGTCAAAGCCAATTTCTTCTGCCGCGCGCGCGACCTGTGGCATAGCGAGCAAATTGGGTACGAGAACGCCAACGTCAATTTTCATTTAAACCTTTTTTACCACAAAGGACACGAAGAACACAAAGAAGAAACATTTTTTTCTTTGCGATCTTTGTGTTCTTCGTGGTGAAAATTATTTGAATTGGTTTACCGCGTCCGCAACTGCGCGCACATCGTCGAGCGATAATTCTGGATACAAGGGTAACGATAAAATTTCGCGCGCGAGTTTTTCTGCGACCGGCAAATCGCCGCGCCGATAACCGAGATTTTCGTACGCGGGTTGCAAGTGAATCGTTTCCGGGTATTGAATCGCCGTCCCGATGCCGCGCGCTTTCAAATGCGCGGCGAGCGCGTCGCGTTTTTGCGATCGCACAACGTAGAGATGATAAACGTGCTGACCGTACGGCATTTCGCGCGGAAGCGTAACCGTTTTCAATAATTCCGAATACAACGCCGCGCGCTCGCGCCGCGCCGCGTTCCACGCGTCGAGATGGGCAAGTTTGACGCGCAAGATCGCGGCTTGCAGTTCATCCAGCCGTGAGTTCATGCCCTTGATTGCGCTCGTGTAGCGTTCTTTCCAACCGTACTGCCGCAAAAGATTTACGCGTTCCGCGAGTTGCGCGTCGTTCGTGACAATCGCGCCGCCGTCGCCGTACGCGCCCAGATTTTTCGTCGGATAAAAACTAAATGCCGCGATCTGTCCGTACGCTCCGACGCGTTTGCCGCGATACATCGCGCCGTGCGCTTGCGCGCAATCTTCCAGCACAAAAATATTTTTGGCGCGCGCGATTGCCAGAATCGGATCGAGATCGGCGGATTGACCGAAGAGATGTACGGGAATAATCGCGCGCGTGCGCGGCGTAATCGCGCGCGCTAATTTTTCCACATCCATTAGCATCGAATCCGCGCGCACATCGCACAAGACCGCGCGCGCGCCGGTGAGTTCAATCGCGGCAACCGTCGCGACGGCGGTGTTGGGAACGGTGATGACTTCATCGCCCGCGCCAATTCCCAACGCAAGAAGCGCGATGTGAATCGCTTCCGTGCCGGAGCCAACACCAGTTGCAAATTGTGCGCCGATAAATTCCGCGAATTCTTTTTCGAACGCGGAAACTTCTGGACCGAGAATAAACATGCCGCGTTGCATGACGCGCGCAGTCGCGGCGTCGAGTTCATCGCGAATGGATATGTATTGTTTTGTTAAATCAAAGAATGCAATCATCGTCACCAATAATATTTTTTATGCGCGCGATAAAACTCCAACGTCCGCGCGATGCCTTCGCGCAAATTCACGCGCGGTTGCCAACCCAAGCGTTTGAATTTGGAATAGTCGGCATAGTAATCGCCGATGTCAATCGGTTTGCGATCATCCGGATACGGAATGATTTTGTACTCGCCGCCGCCGTTCACTGCTACGCAGAGCGCGGCGAGATCGCGCAGGTTGATAATTTCGTCACTGCCTAAATTGAAAACCGCGCCGTTGCAATTCTCGCGCGTCGCGGCGAGCAGCAGCGCGTCCACAAAATCGTCCACGAAATTGAAATCGCGCAGTTGCATGCCGTCGCCCCAAATTTCAATCGGCTCACCGTCAATCAATCGCTTGATCCAAATGCCGAGAAATGTTTGGCGCGCGTCTTTGACGCGCATGCGCGGCCCGTACGTATTGGTCATGCGCAGGGACACCGCGCGAAGGTTGTACACATTGTTGTAGAGAATGTGATACCACTCGCCCGCCATTTTGTTTATGCCGTTGACGTCGGTGGGGTGCAGCAAATGTTTTTCATCCACCGGTAAGTAATCGGGTTTGCCGTAAATTTGACGCGTGCTGGTGTACACAATTTTGACGCGCGGATTATTTTTGCGGCATGCTTCGAGGATGGAGAGTTGCGCGCGGCAGTTGATTTCTAGATCGGTGTACGGATCGCGCATCGAATCAAGGTGCGAG
>JACQEA010000383.1 GCA_016200825.1 Chloroflexota bacterium
AAACGGTTTCGAAATTCAAGTCGGCGTCATTCCTTCGCTCCCCGCGCCGAACTCGACTGAATCGCCGATTACTTTTTTTGGCGAGCAAATGTTTACCACGCAAGAACCGTACGATTATCACGCCGACGCGATTACGCCGGTCGAGGCATTGGTGATCGCGCGCGATGATTTTGATGCGCTCATCCGCGCGCGCCCCGATATTCTCAACGCGATGCCCTTTATTCTCGCCGCGGAAAAAAAGCGGACGCAGGGTTTCAGGTGGATCAATTCCGGCGAAAGTGTGGTGTTGGTCGCGCGCAAGCATTGGTGGGCGTTGTGGCTCAAATTGTTTCCGCTTTTCATCTTTGCGCTCGTTGCATTCATCGCGAGTTTGTTGTTGAGAAATATTTTTCCCGCCGAGTTGATGAATCTCGTTACGGTGGCGGGACTCGGCGTGTTTGCATTTTTGATTGGCGTGTCAATTTTCGATTGGTCGAACGATGAGTATGTCGTCACGACGCAACGCGTCGCGCATATTGAACGCGAAATTATTTCGCTCGAATTGCGCGAGACCGTGCCGATAGATAAAATCCTTGGCGTTTCTTCGAATCGGAGCGGGGTGGGTGGATTCATCGGCGTTTCGGATTTGATCATTCAAACCGCGGGCCGCGAAGAGGGCGACGTCACATTCAAGACGGTTGGCAATGCCGCTACGATCAGTTCCATCATTAAGACGCAACAAGATCGCGTCAAAGCGCGGCGCGCCGCGGAAGAACGCGAACAATTTCGCGTGTCCGTCAAACGCGAATTGCAAGTTTATCTTCAGCCGGAGGCGCTCGCGGCAACTGCCGGTGTAAACGTCGCGCCGCCGCTTGCCAAACCCAGTTGGCGGCGCGTGATTCGCGAACTCGTTCGCTCGTGGATCGGTTTGCAAATTGTCGAACCGCATCGCGTGCTGTGGCGCAAGCATTGGATTTTGCTTTTCGCGCAAACGTGGAAATGGTTTGTCGCGTTGCTCGCGCTGGATTTTCTTTTGGTTTTGATCGCGACGAGTTTGACTTTGCGCGTGTTTGCTTCCAGTCCGGTTTTCTTTTTTGTGGGCATCGTCTTTTTTGTTTTCGCGTTCGGCGGTTTATTGTGGCGCTGGGAAGATTGGCGCAATGATACGTACGCGGTGACCGATAAAGAAGTGATTCACATCGAACGCTTGCCTTTTGGAATCAAAGAAGAATCCACCACAGTTCCACTCGATCAAGTGCAGGACGTGCGCGTCGAGTTGCCGAATCTGTTCGCGACGTTCGCGAATTTCGGCGATCTGAAAATTGAAACGGCCGGCAAGCAAGGACAATTACTTTTTCCTTCGATTCACAATCCGCGCGAGGCGCAAAACGAAATTTTTCGGCGCATGGAAGCGTTTCGCCGCCGCCGCGCGGAACAAGAATCATCGTTGCGCGGTCGCTCGGTCGTTGACGCGTTGGTCGCGTATCATCATTTACAACAAGACATCGCGTCCACCGCTTCGAAATCAACCGATGCTTCGTCTGCAGATTCCATGCCGTCTTCGGACTCGGGCCCAATTCCGCCGCTGAGTACTTCAAACCCCACTTGACCCAATAGAACGATTGCCGTTCGATTGTTTCGCGCGCCAGCCGCGCAAAGCGAAAAAATTTTATACCGCGCTGTCTATCGCCGCGCGCATTTTTATTTTTCTTTCAGGAGGTCTTGCAACGCGCTCGCCGCGTCCGCGAATTGAAATTGAAATCCCATTGCTTGCAAACGGCGCGGGATGACGCGTTGACTGCCCAAGACCATTGTCTCGCCCAATTCGCCGAATACGAATTTGAAAATCCACCCGGGCGCGGGAAACCAATTCGGGCGTTTGAGAATTCGCGCGAGCGCGCGCGCAAAATCGGCGTTGATCAGCGGGTTCGGCGCGGCGAGATTGAATGCGCCGCGCGCGTTTTCGTTTTCCAATAAAAATCGAATCGCGGCAATGAAATCCGCGACATGAATCCACGCAAACCATTGCTTGCCGTTTCCCAACGCGCCGCCGACGAAAAATTTGAACGGCAACGCAAGATAGAATAACACGCCGCCGCGTTTTGTCAGCACGGGCGCGGTGCGCGCGATCACGCGCCGCACGCCGAGCGATTCAATTTCATTCGTCGCGTTTTCCCATTCCACGCACACGCGCGCGGGAAAATCATTTCCCGCCGTTTCATTTTCCGCGATGCTTTGATCGCCGCGCAAGCCGTAGAAATTACTCCCGGACATTTGCATCACGACGCGCGGTTTTGTTTTTGCCGCGCGCACCGCGTCCACAATCGCGTTGCCTGCATGGACGCGGCTTTGCATGATATTTTCTTTTCTGCCCGGCAGCCACCACGGAATCGGCGGAAAACCAATGCTCGCGCCCGCGAAATTCAAAATCGCGAACGCGCCATC
>JACQEA010000365.1 GCA_016200825.1 Chloroflexota bacterium
ATTCTGATCAAATTGAATCAAATCGGCACGTTGACCGAAACGCTCGACGCGATTGAAATGGCGCACCAAGTTGGCTGGACGGCAATTGTCTCGCATCGTTCCGGCGAAACCGAAGACACGACAATTGCGGATCTCGTCGTCGCAACGAACGCGGGTCAAATCAAAACCGGCGCGCCCGCGCGCGGTGAACGCGTCGCGAAATACAATCAGTTGTTGCGGATTGAAGCAGAATTGGGCGCGAGAGCAGAGTACGCCGGATGGCACGCGTTCAAAAAACACTGAACCACAAGAAACATTTAACCACAAAGAACACCAAGGGCACAAAGATGTCATTCTGAGGAGCGAGGCGACGAAGAATCCTGTTATGCGACTTTGAATCTTATTGGAACAACAAGACACCTGCACTTGCGTGCGGTGCAAGTGTGCTTCGCGGAGTTTATCCTGAACGCAGTGAAGGACTCAGCATGACAGCTTCTTCGCGTCTTTGTGCCTTTGTGGTGAAATTATTTTGTAAAGGAATCAGGATCAATGGACTACAAACCACGCGGAATGCACTTTGAAGATTTCCAACCCGGTACCGAAGTTGTCACGCAAGGGCGCACGATCACCGAAGCGGACATTGTGAATTTCGCGGGCGTCACGGGCGATTTCAACGCGATTCATGTGGACGCGGAATTTTCCAAGACGACGCCGTTTGGCGAACGCATCGCGCACGGTTTATTGGGATTGTCGGTCGGCACAGGACTGATAATGCAATCGGGTATGCTCGATGGCACTGTGATCGCGTTCACGGGTTTGGAATGGAAATTCAAAAACCCAATCAAAATCGGCGACACGATTCGCATGATCGTCGGCGTCAAACAAACCAAAGCGATGAAAGCGCTCGGCGGCGGAATTGTTGTGGTGAATGCGCGCGTGTTGAATCAGCGCGATCAAGTGACGCAAGAAGGCGAACTGACCTTGCTCATCAAGAGCAGACCATAGACGACGGACGATGGACGGTCTATCGTCTATGGTCTTTCGTCAATGATTGAAATGAACGCGATGGTTTTGTCGCGCGCTTTGCGCGTGGAAGATGAACCTTTACAATTCAGGAGCGTTGACGAACCGATTCCCGCCGCGTACGAAATCCGCGTCGCGATTCGCGCGTGCGGTGTGTGTCACACCGATTTGCACATCGTCGAAGGCGAAATCGCTCTGCCAAAATTGCCGGTGATTCCGGGACATCAAATTGTTGGAGTAGTGGACGCGGTGGGAGAAAAGGCAACGCGGTTTCGAGTTGGGGAGCGCGTCGGCGTGCCGTGGTTGAATGAAACGGATGGCGCGTGCGATTTTTGCAAACGGGGCGAAGAGAATTTATGCGAGCAGATTCGCTTCACCGGTTTGCATCGCGATGGCGGATATGCCGAATTTACCGTCGTCAACGAAAAATTTGCGTACCCGATTCCAGATAAATTTTCGGATGAACAAGCCGCGCCGCTTTTGTGCGCGGGCGCAGTCGGTTATCGCGCGCTGCGCGTGAGCGGATTGAAACGCGGCGAACGTTTGGGCATTTATGGTTTCGGCGCGAGCGGTCATCTGGTTCTGCAAATTGCGCGGCATTGGAATTGTGCGGTGTATGTTTTCACGCGCGGCGAAGCGCATCGCGCGCTCGCCCGCGAGTTGGGCGCGGTGTGGATCGGCGCGGCGCGCGATACGCCGCCCCAGCCGATTGATCGCGCGATTATTTTCGCGCCGCGCGGTGATTTAGTTTTGGAGGCGTTGCGCGTTTTGCGGAAAGGCGGCACCGTCGCGCATGCGGGGATTTACAGCACGCCGATTCCGCAAATGGATTATGGGTTGCTCTATCACGAACGAACGATTCGGAGCGTCGCGAACAGCACGCGCGCGGACGTGGCAGAATTTCTGCGCGTGGCGGCGGAAATTCCGCTGAAAACGGAAATTGAAATTTTTCCATTGCGCGAAGCGAACCGCGTATTGAGGATGATGAAGGAAAGCAAATTGCACGCGGCGGCGGTATTGGAAATAGGGTGATACCATGACTCTAGAATATTTTCAATTGCTCTACGATTACAACTATTGGGTGAACCATCTCATTCTCGCGACGGCAGAAAAAGTTAGCGCGGAACAATTCGCCGCGAAAAATTCATCCAGTTACGGCAGTGTGCGCGGCACGCTTGTGCATACCCTCGCGGCGGAATGGGTTTGGCTAACGCGCTGGCATGGCGAATCGCCCGCGGCGTTGTTGAAAGAAGAACTATTTCCGACGCTCGCGGCGTTACGCGCGCGTTGGAGTGAGGAAGAAAATAAAATGCGCGCGTTCATCGCGAGGCTGTCGCAAAAAGATTTGG
>JACQEA010000366.1 GCA_016200825.1 Chloroflexota bacterium
ACCGCCGCGCCTTTGCCTTGATTTTTTTCGTGACGGATCACGCAAAAATTACGCGCCGAAAATTTTTCCAAGATCGCGGGCGACGCATCGTGCGAGTGATCGTCCACGACGATGATTTCTTTTTCGAGCGGCACGGCGAGGACGCGCGTCAACAGCGTTTCGAGATTCGCGGCTTCGTTGTAGACCGGAATGAGAATCGAGAGTATCATGATTGTTAGTCAGCTTATTAGACTTTATTCTGAACAAAAAATCTCACCGCAAAGAACGCAAAGATGGAAACGTCATTGCGAGCGAAGCGAGGCAATCCCCAGATGCACTTGGAGATTGCTTCGTCGCGGAGTTTACAGTGAGCCCTTCACTTCGTTCAGGATAAACTCCGCGAATCTGCTCCTCGCAATGACGCTATCATTTTTTTCTTCGCGCCCTTGGCGTTCCATTCGCGGAGTTTATACTGAGCGAAGCGAACGTACTCAGGACAAGCTTTGGCGGTAAAAATTACACCTGCACTTGCCGCAGGTGCAAGTGTTTCGCATAAAGTTTATTAATCGAACAAGCGATAGCGCAAGAGCGCCCACATCGCGGCGAACGCGTCGGCGAGTCCGATTTTTTTCCCTTCGCGATATTCGCGCCCGAAATACATGATCGGCACTTCGTAAATGCGAAAGCCGCGTTTGAGAATCTTGGCGGTGAATTCGGGTTCAAAATCAAAACGGCGCGCGCGTAATTTGATTCCCTTCAACACCTCGGCGCGGAATGCTTTGTAGCCCGTTTCCATATCCGAGAGAATCGCGTCGTACAAAATATTGGTGGTCAACGTCAGAATTTTATTTGCGAGCATGTGCCAAAAAAACATCGCCATGCGCGCGCCCAAAAAGCGCGAGCCGTACACCACTTTGACGCGCCCTTCGACGATGGGTTGAAGCAGATGCGGATAATCGCGCGGGTCGTATTCTAAATCCGCGTCTTGAATCAAAATGATATCACCCGTGACACGCGCGAGTCCCGTCGCAATCGCTGCGCCTTTGCCTTGATTGTGCGCGTGGCGCAAAACGATCACACCGTTTTTTTCAGCTTGCATCAACAATTCGCGCGTGCCGTCCGTCGAACCATCGTCCACCGCGATCACTTCGGTCGCGGTGATTTCTTTTGGTAACGGCGCTTTAGCGACGCGATCCAAAATTTCCAAAATGGTTGCGTGTTCATCGAAAACGGGAACGATAATCGAAAGTTTCAAACGCGGGCTCCTAAAAATTTTGCGCGATCAGGCGCAGCAATTCGTCGCGCGGCACGGCGCGATTTTTTTTGAACACCAGCGGCATTGGGTGATCGTACACGGTGAACGATTCATCCGCTTTGCCCCACGCCCACACCTGCACACGCGCGAAAAAATTTGCGAGCGGCGGCGGAATCGTCAAGCCTGCCTCGGTCAGCGCGTTGTCAGCAATCACAATCCCGCCTAATTCGGGATCGTTGCGCGCGAACGCGGCGAGATCAAATCCCAAATCGCCGTTGAACAAGCGCGAATAATAGCGCGCCGAAAAAGGATAGCGCGCGCCAAGACGCGGAATCGTCGCATACAAACGCTGGCTCGCGAGAATAATGTAATCGGATGCCGCGATTGAATCCGCGAGCATTTTTAATTTCGCGTCGTCGTCCGGGTCGAACAGCGGCAAAATAATTTCTTGATATTCAATTGGCGCGCGGTTTGCCTCCGCCGCGCGAATGGAAAGCGGCAATTGATCGTCCCAATGTTCGATCGCGATGGTCGCGCCGCGCGGAATGTTTTGATAAATCCAACGCGAGATCGCCGAATACGGATGTTCGCGCGAATAAATTCCGACGAAGGCAAGCGAATAAACGAACGCCGCAAGAAGCGCGACGACGAATGCAATACGAAAAAAATAATTTGGAATTCTAAATTTGAAATTTGAAATTGTATGTGCCGCCATCAGATAAAAAAACGGAATGAGCGGCAACAGATAACGCAAATGCTTGGCGGACTGTCCGCCAATCGCGAAAAAATAAATTAGCGCCCACGCCAAAATAAATCCATCGCGCCATTCCCGCGCGCGCCACCATCGCCACAAAAAAAATCCAGCGCCGATCCACGCGACCAAACCCAGCGGCAGTCCCATGCCCCACACGCTACTCTGCGCGATGGCGTACGCGTACGGCAAGGTGTCGCTGTACTGACGCGTGAACGGAACATCGAGCCAACCGCGCGCGATGAGCGCTTCCGTTCCGGTCTGTCCGATAAAACGAATCGGATCGAGCAGCGCGTACGGTTGCGTAATAAAAAAAACGGCAAGTGAAATAAAAAAAATTTTGCGTAACTCGGCGCGCGCGTTCGAAATTCTTGTCCGCCACGCGAATAGCGAATTGCGAATAGCGAATTGCGAATTGCGTAATGAAATTGATTTATCTACAATTAGATCAGGATGCTCTTTGTTCAGCAAACTATTTGCTTTGATTGTGGCGAATATTATCGGCGCGATGAGCGGCACTGCGCTAATTTTTGTCGCGAGCGCAAGTCCAAACGCGACGCTCAGCGCGATTTGATCGCGCGGGCGCGCCGTCTCGGCATAACGCGCGGCAAAATAAATTGTCGCGAGAATAAAAAATGTCAGGATTGTATCAACCGTGTAAAAGTGCGAGAGCTGAATATTTAGAACGGTAACCGCAACGCCCGCCGCCGCGAGCAAACCGACGCGCGCAGTGTACAATCGTCTGCCCAAGAAAAAAATCAGCGCGACCGTACCGAGATCGAAGAGCGCGGAGAGCGCGCGCCCGAGCAACGCATAACTTACCAACCGATTGTCTTCCCATGGAATCGGAAAATTTGTTGCGGGCGCGAATATCGCGAGCGCTTTGAGCAAATAAATTGGAAAAGAGCCGTACGCAAAAAATTTTGGATTGAGCGCGCTATCGGCCGAAAAAAATTCGAGCGGATTGGCGGGCAGATCGAGCCGCGTCGTTACAAAAAGGATTTGGCGTTCATCGGGATGAAATAAATATCCTTGATCCCAATCGAGTCCTTGAAAACGAAAGTAGGCGGCAAGGGTGAGAATTGCCGCGAGCAATAAGTAGTGTCCAAATTTTGCCATTTCTGATTTTCGATTTGCGATTTTCGATTGACCCAAGCGATAATTCGAATCATAAATCAAAAATCTAAAATCTAAAATTCTTACAACTCTCCGCGCTCTTTCAATTCTTTCACGCGCGCGGCAAAATCTCCAACGTCCAGCTTCTAACTTCCAATCTCTAACTCTCCAACTTCAACACCGCCATAAACGCGTCTTGCGGAATTTCCACATTGCCAAAGCGTTTCATGCGTTTCTTCCCGGCTTTTTGTTTTTCCAACAATTTGCGCTTGCGCGTAATATCGCCGCCGTAACATTTCGCCAACACATCTTTGCGGATCGCGCGAATCGTTTCGCGCGCGATGATGTGCGCGCCAATCGCGGCTTGAATCGGCACAGGAAAAAGTTGCTGCGGAATAACTGCTTTGAGTTTTTTAGCGAGCAACGCGCCGCGCGGGTACGCGGCATCTTTGTGGACGATCATCGAGAGCGCATCGACCGGCTCTGCATTGACGAGCACATTCAGTTTCACCAAATTGCTCGCGCGATAATTTCCGAACGCATAGTCCATCGACGCGTAACCGCGCGTGCGCGATTTGAGCTGATCGTAGAAATCAATGATCAGTTCCGAGAGCGGCATCACAAATGAAATCATCACGCGCGTTTCATCGAGATATTCCATTTTGTCGAACTCGCCGCGGCGCGCCGTGAGCAATTCATTCACCGCGCCGATATAATCGCTTGGCGTGAAAACCTGCACGCGCATGAACGGCTCTTCGATTTCCGCGATGGTGCCCGCGTCCGGCATTTCCGCGGGATTGTCCACTTGAATAAGTTGCCCATCGGTCTGGAGAACATTATATTCCACGCTCGGCGCAGTCGCGAGCAAATTCAAATCGTACTCGCGCTCTAATCGTTCTTGCACAATTTCCAAATGCAGTAAACCTAAAAAGCCGCAGCGAAAACCAAAACCGAGCGCGGCAGATGTTTCCGGTTCGTACGTCAGCGACGCATCGCTCAACTTTAATTTGTCGAGCGCGTCGCGCAAAAGTGGATAATCGTCTGTTTCGATTGGATAAAATCCCGCGAACACCATCGGTTTCGCCGGACGATAACCCGCGAGCGGTTCGGTCGCGGAAATTCCCGCGCTCGGCGCGAGCGTAATCGTATCGCCGACGTGAATATCGCGCACGTTTTTCAAACCCGTCGCGACGTAACCCACTTCACCCGCGCTCAACGATTCACCCGCGACCATCTTGGGGCGAAACGTTCCAACTTCGAGCGAATCAATTTCATTTCCAGTTGACATCAATTTGATTTTATTACTCTTGTGTAACTCACCGTCCACCACTCTGACAAACGCGACCACACCTTTGTACGCGTCGTATTTGCTATCAAAGATCAACGCGCGCAACGGTTTCGTCGCGTCGGCGCGCGGCGGCGGAATGCGCGCGACAATCGCTTCCAAAATTTCGGCGGTGCCGATGCCCTCTTTCGCAGACGCGCGAATGATTTGCGCGTTCGGAATTTTGAGCAAGTGTTCGATCTCGCGCGCGTATTGATCGGGGCTAGCCGAGGCGAGATCAATTTTGTTGAGGACGGGAATGATCGTCAACTTGTGTTCGAGCGCGAGGTAAAGATTCGCGAGCGTTTGCGCTTCGATGCCTTGCGACGCGTCCACGACGAGAATCGCGCCTTCGCACGCGGCGAGCGCGCGCGAAACTTCGTACGTGAAATCTACATGCCCGGGCGTGTCAATCAAATTGAGTTCGTACTCAACGCCATCGCGCGCGCGATAAATCATGCGCACGGCTTTGGCTTTGATCGTGATCCCTTTTTCGCGCTCGAGATCCATTTGATCCATCACTTGCTCGACCATTTCGCGTTTAGTGATGGTGCCGGTGTATTCGAGCAGACGATCGGTCAGCGTGGATTTGCCGTGATCAATATGCGCGATGATGCAGAGGTTGCGAATTTGGAGGGGATTCATTGCTTAGGCGTCAACAATTCCGACGACGCCATCGTCCTTCAAATTAGTAATTCGAATCGGCGTGATTTGATTGCGCAAATTTTTTTCGCTCAGCGTCGTGACGCGAATATAATTGTCGGTGTGACCCGTCCATGTAACTGACGGTGTCATTGCGAGGAGTCCTTCGCTTCGCTCAGGATAAACTCCGTGCGACGAAGCAATCTTCGCAATACTTTGGGGATTGCTTCGCAGTTC
>JACQEA010000046.1 GCA_016200825.1 Chloroflexota bacterium
GTGGCGACGAGCGCTTCCGGACTTTTCTCGACGATATAGGTGCCAGAGCCGGGGCGGCTGATGACGAGGGATTGTAATTCCATTGCGCGCAACGCTTCACGCACTGTCGCGCGGCTCACGCGCAATTGTTGTGCCAGCGTTCGCTCGGGAGGCAAGCGATCGCCGGGTTTAAATTTTCCCTTGCGGACGAGTTCCGCCAATTTCACCATCACTTCTTCGTAAAGGCGGTTGTTTTTTATTTTTTGCTTCATTGCGGTTCACGCCAGATAAGAATTGGTCAGACCAATTTTACACGGCGAGTATAACACAATTACGTTTGGTGTCAAGAACAAAAAGACCCGCAGGTTTTGCAATCCCCTTCGGGTCTCTGTGCGCGGAGTAGGGGCGAGGCATTCGCCAATTCTCGGTTTTCAGCGAATCGAGCTAGCATTTCCCACGCCTTTGTCTGTGAGTCTTATCCGTGCGAATGCCTCGCCCCTAGCAAGATGAATTATTTTTTTCTCACAAACATCATCACTGCAAGCGCGCCCAGCAATAATGCTCCACCGAATAACGCGAGACTCGCGACGGTCGCGCCCGTGCGCTGAATTTTTCATTCACTCCAGCCACGCTACTTTGTGGTAAATCCTTTTGACTGGGATTTCACAGGCGAGTGATTCGAACCTAGCAACATTGTTCCAGTTATCGTAAGTCTCAATCGTCCACTTGTCTCCGGCGCGTCGATAACATTCGACGCGCGCAGATTCGGATTCGATCGTCACGTACTCTTGCAAACTGGGAATCTGTTTGTAAGAATTGAATTTCGCGCCGCGATCGTACTCGCGTGTGGATTCGGACAAGACCTCCACAATCAAGATCGGATTCGTCACGGTATCTTTCCGCCGCTCGACGAATTGAATTTTTCCGCAAATCACCATTACATCGGGGTACGTGTACAAGCCGCTGGGCTGAACGAGCAGGCGTACGTCGCTGTTGAAAACGCGACACGGTTTGGATTCGAAGGCGTTATTAATCGCTTGAATAATATTCCCAGCAATCAAACTGTGATCAGTTGTCCCGCCCGCCATCGCGAAAATTTCGCCATTGTAGTATTCGCTCTTGTACTCCGCTGCTTCTTCCATCGCCAGATATTCCGCAGGCGTAAATATTTTTTTCGGTGGTCGCAACATAGCATATCCTCACGAATGGAATTATTGCATTCGCGTAAGCGTTCAGATGTCATTGCGAGGAGCGCAGTTTGCGACGAAGCAATCTCCGACTTGGAACCGAGATTGCTTCGCAAAAACCGCTCGCAATGACACGGGGCTGAACGGTTACGCATCCGCGTCAACGCGCTGTCAACATTTCTTTTTCAATCAACCTCACCGCGCGCTCTATATCATTCGACAAAACGCGATCGCGATCTAGGTACGCGATTTCCGCGCGCATGCGATCGCGCGCCGCGCGTGTGCCGCGTCCCAGCGCGTCCGCGCGCAAACCCAATTGCTTCAAACGCAAATCAATCGCTTGCGCCGCCGCGATGAGTTCAATCGCGACGACGCGCGTCGCGTTCCAAACAATTTCGCGCGCGTGCCGCGCCGCGTTTGTCGCCATTGCGACGTGATCTTCTTGATCCGCGCTCGTCGGAATTGAATCCACACTGTCAGGATGCGCGAGCGTTTTGTTATCCGACACAAGCGCGGCGGCGGTGACTTGCGCCATCATTAGCCCAGAATTTGCGCCGCCATTTTCAATCAGCATCATCGGCAAGCCGTCATTCAGATGCGCGCTCGTCAAACGAAAAATTCTGCGCTCGGAAATATTTGCGAGTTCCGCGACCGCGATGCCGAGAAAATCCATTGCAAGCGCGATTGCCTCGCCGTGAAAATTTCCGCCCGAACGTGTTTTGTTTTCCTCGGCAATGTCGAGAAAAATTAGCGGATTGTCCGTCGCCGCATTGATTTCTTCTTCCACAATTTTGCGCGCGTAGGCAACCGCATCGCGCGCCGCGCCGATCACTTGCGGCGCGCACCGAAACGAGTACGCGTCTTGCACGCGTTCGCTTGTGTCAATCAATTTGCTTTCGCGAATTAGTTCGCGAATTTTTCGCGCGGCTTCGCGTTGACCCGCGTGATTGCTCGCGCGCTGTAGACGATCGTCAAACGCGGCGGAACGTCCGCGCAATGCTTCCAATCCCATCGCCAGCGCGATCTCCGAATGTGCCGCGAGATTTTCTGCGTCGTGAATCGCAAGCGCGGCGATTGCCGCGGAAACCGTCGCGCCATTGTTGAGCGCGAGACCTTCTTTCGCTTGCAAAATAATTCGCGCGATTCGCGCGCGTTCCATCGCGCGCTTGCCGCTCATTCGCTCGCCGCGAAAAATTGCTTCGCCGCTTTCTTCATCGCGATCATTTTCATCGCGCGTTAGCACGAGCGCGAGATGCGATAGCGGCGCGAGATCGCCGCTTGCGCCCACGGATCCTTTCGCGGGAATAATTGGATGCACGCCGCGATTCAGCATTTCGATTAGTGTTTCAATCACGACGGGACGCACGCCCGAAAAACCTTTGGCGAGTGCGTTCGCGCGAATTGCCATTGTCGCGCGGACGATTTCTCCCGCGAGCGGTTCGCCCACGCCCGCGCTGTGGCTCAAAATCAAATTGCGCATCAACTGCGCGGATTCGCGCGCATTGATTGCGACGTTGGCAAAAATTCCAAATCCAGTATTGATTCCGTACACGGTTGGTTTTCCGCGCGTGATCACTTGTTCAACGTGCGCGCGGCTTGCTTCAATTTTTCCGCGCGCAACATCCGCGAGCGCGACGGGACGCGCCGCGCGCGCAATCGCGATCACATTTTCAATCGTGAAATTATCGCCGTCCAACTGTATGATCGCTGTTTCCATTTGTTCGTGACCTTTGAAATCATTTGAAACAAGAAACAGGTAAACAAGTTGTTCACCTGCTTACCTGCTTACCTGCTGACTAGCAACTAATGACTAACGACTATTTCCCTTTACGGTTTGCGAATCGGTGAGAGGAGCGTATCGAGATTTCCCATCGTTCCAAGCCCGCCGCGCGAAATGCGCGCGCCTAATTCGCTCGCGGCGGCGTCGAAATTTTCGCGCGATAAATTCTTGAGCAAATTTTTTTCCGCGTCGGTCAGATCATATTCGGCAAAGACTTGCTCGCTCTGATTGAACAACCGCGCGCGATGATTTTGGTAATCTGTTCGCTCGCCATGTTATTCTAAATCCTTCAACACTACTGGAGATTCATGCGGCTTGCACACGCCGCAAAATAAAGTGTCTTCGACCACGATCGCTTTGTGATCGCCGTCCTTGCCGCGATAAATATCCAAAATGAACGGCATTTTTTTTACGTGATCGCGACAGAGCGCGCGTCCGCAAAATCGGCAGACACCGTGCGCGGGACGATCACAATGCCAACAATTCATACATTTACTTTATCACAAGTGCGCGGTTTCGCCAACCATCAAACATTATTTGCGGTGCGACCGATGGTTTGCGAATAAAAATGATAACGCCGCGACGCGGTGCGCTCGAGCGCGCGATTGACGCCTTTGGAATGCCAAATGAGTTGCTTGAAATCTTCGGCTTGAATCGAAAGTAATTGCGTCGGTTGCGATGTGACGATCGTCGCAGTGCGCGGCACATCCATCAATAATGCAATCTCGCCAAAATATTCGCCTGGTCCCATCCGCGCGTTTTCGATAATTTCGCCGCTCGGTAATTGG
>JACQEA010000367.1 GCA_016200825.1 Chloroflexota bacterium
GGGCTCGTGGATTTATATCGGCACGCAAGGAATTTTGCAAGGCACGTACGAAACACTCGCCGCGCTCGCGCAAAAACATTTTGGCGGAACGCTCAAAGGCAGATTTGTTTTAAGCGCGGGTCTCGGCGGGATGGGCGGCGCGCAACCGCTCGCGGTGACGATGAACGAAGGCGTCGCGCTGATTGTTGAAGTGGATCGCGCGCGCGCGCAACGACGACTCGATTCGCGCTATCTCGATGAACTAACCGATAATCTCGAAGACGCGATGACGCGCGTCGAGGACGCGAAAAAACGCGGTGAAGCAAAATCCATCGGCTTGATTGGCAACGCGGCAGAAATTTTTTCTGAACTCGTTACGCGCGGCGTCGTTCCCGATGTCGTTACCGATCAAACGCCCGCGCACGATCCGCAGTTTTACATTCCAAACGGAATGACGATGGCAGAGGCAAACGATTTGCGCGGGGCGAATAGCGAAAAATACAATCAACTTTCAATGCAAGCAATGGCGCACCAAGTGCGCGCAATGCTCGCGTTTCAGAAAAATGGCGCGATTGTTTTTGATTACGGAAATAATTTGCGCCAACGCGCGTTCGACGCGGGTGTGCAGAACGCGTTTGATTATCCGGGATTTGTGCCCGCGTATATTCGTCCATTATTTTGCGAAGGCAAGGGACCGTTTCGCTGGGTCGCGTTGAGCGGTGACGCAAAAGATATTTATCGCACCGACGAAGCGATTCTCGAATTATTTCCGAACGATGAACATCTGCGCCGCTGGATCACGCTGGCGCGCGAACGCATCGCGTTTCAAGGTTTGCCCGCGCGCATTTGTTGGCTCGGGTACGGCGAACGCGCGCGCACCGGTTTGAAATTCAACGAATTGGTTGCGCGCGGTGAAATTTCCGCGCCGATTGTGATCGGGCGCGATCATCTCGATTCGGGATCGGTCGCGTCGCCGCGCCGCGAAACGGAAGCAATGAAAGATGGGAGTGATGCGATTGCGGATTGGCCGCTCCTCAACGCGCTCGTCAACGCGGTGAACGGCGCGACGTGGGTTTCGATTCATCACGGCGGTGGAGTTGGAATTGGGTATTCGATTCACGCGGGGCAAGTGATCGTTGCCGACGGCACGCGCGATGCCGCGCGCAAAATCGAACGCGTGTTGAATAGCGATCCCGCGATGGGAGTGTTGCGGCACGCGGACGCGGGATACGCGGAGGCGCGCGAATTCGCGCGCGAAAATGGAATCAAAATTCCAATGCAGCGAAAAATCTAACCACGAAGGACACAAAGAACACGAAGGAAAAGAAAAACAAAAACAAAAACAAAAACAAAAACGGACGAGCAAAACAACATTTGCTGTCCGTTTGTCTTTGATGCGCGCGAGAATTATCGCGCCGGTGCCATTTCATCTAATTTGCCGCGCGCGGTTGCCTTGACGACTGAAGCCAAAAATTCACTCGCATCCAAAATCTCAAGCAAAACGAGTTTTCCTTCCTTCGTCAAATGCGCGATGAATTGTCCGCTGTGCTCCGCATGATCAATCGTCGCGTCAGAGGCAGTCTCTATCAACAGAATATCTTCGTCACGGTCGTAACTAATCTTCATAGCGCTCCTTTTGGGCCGGATAAAAAGTGATGACCACTTTATGATCTCCCTCTACTCGATAAACGACGCGAAGGACGTGCTGTTCTGAAATTTTCTTTTGAGCAATGAACCTACCACCGGATTGCAAGTACTCGCGCTCTGGAATCGATACGGTCTCTTCAACCTGCTTTTCGGAAATTTCAAATCCGTGACTCTTCAGAATATCGAATTTGTTTCTTGCGTGTTTTGTGTATTCGATTTGAGCCACATCAAAACCTACACTGATATTCTATCTCCGTCTCCGATTTTTGTCCACTAGATTCTAATCCGGGTCGTCTCGCACGCGAAAATGAAATCAAAATTCCGATGCGGTGAAGAACTTTACCACGAAGAACACAAAGGACACGAAGAAAGAGAAAGGGAAAAACAAATATCAGTTATCATTTGTCAGTAATCAGTTTACAGTGGACTGTGGACTGTTCACATTCCTCGAATCAATCCGCCCGGTTGGCAATGCCGACAAAAATTTGTGATGCGTTGATTCGCGCCGACGAGCGAAATTGCAGTACCGCAACGCGGACATGGCTCGCCCGATTTCATATGCACCGCGAGAAATTCGCGCGGCTTGAGATGAATCTGCTCACCCATTTCTACGCGCACTTGATCAATCGCGTCGCGCAACGTGCTCTGCATTGCGACATAGAGGCGATCCATTTCTTCAGCATTTAATTGCGTTCGCTTTCGATACGGATGCAACCGCGCGTGCCACAAAATTTCATCCGCGTACGCGTTGCCAATGCCTGCGATAAATTCTCCGCGCGTGAGGATTCCTTTTATTTCCCCTCGATACGCGCGCAACCGCGCGATAAAATCCTCGCGCGAGATGGCGAAGGGTTCGGGACCCAGCGCGGAAAAATCGGGAACGCGCGCTAGATCGCGCGTGAGATACAACTGCCCCATGCGTTTTTGATCTACGTAACGCAATTCGTCGCCGCTTGAAAGCGAAAAGATGACGTGCGTCTTCGGCATTCGCTTTTCAGTTGGCGCGCAGAGTTGCAATCGTCCCGTAAGTTTTGGGTTGATCGCAAGATAGAGTGAATCGAATCCAAAAATCAAAAATTTTCCGCGCCGCGTGATCGCGTTGACGCGCGCGTGAGTCAGTAATCGCGCAAAGCCTTCATTCGTCAGATCGCGCACCACAATCGCGCCGCCGGGCGGAATAATTTGCGCGGCGTCAATCGTCGCGCCGACGACGCGGCGTTGCAAAACTTCGCGCACGATTTCGAGTTCGGGCAGTTCGGGCATTGCCGCGAATTATAACGGCAAGTGACTGGCAAAGGCAAACTGATTTGCCCACTTGAGTAGCGCCGTTGTGATTCATCTCTCTTGCAAAATCCGCGCAATCCTTTTACAATGCGCGCTAGGAGAAAAATTGGAAACAATGTTTTGGAGCGTAGATGGAAAAATCGCGCGCCTGGAATTGAATCGTCCGCACGTGTTGAACGCGATGGATAATCAAGCGACGATTGATTTAGGAAGCGCGGCGGATGCAATCGCGCGAGAAAAAAACGCGCGCGTCGTCATCATCACGGGCGCGGGCAGATCGTTTAGCACGGGAATGGATTTGAAAAAACTTGCCGCGAATAAAGTCGAAATGATTTATCATCATCGCTTTGAGCGCGCACTGCGCGTGTTTGAAACGATGGACAAGATTGTGATCGCCGCGATCAAAGAATATTGTTTGGGCGGCGGATTGCAACTCGCGCTGGCGTGCGACGTGCGCGTCGCGGCGGATAATGCGATTTTGGGTTTGCCTGCGATCAAAGAAAGTTTGGTGCCTGGACTCGGCACGTGGCGATTGCCGCATTACATTGGCTTGGGTCGCGCTAAAAAATTAATTCTTTCTGGCGACAATATCAAAGCGAAGGACGCGTTGCGAATTGGACTCGTAGATCACGTAGTGCCGATTAAGCAATTTGAAAAACGCTTGGAGAAAATCGCGCGCGCGTATCTTGCGAATTGTTCCGAAGGCACGCGGCAATCAAAACAATTGTTGAATCGCAGTTTTGATTTGGAATACGATCCGTTTTTGAAAAAATATTTTGAATTGCAAGAAATCGCGCAGACTTCCAGCGATCACGCGGAAGCGAAACGCGCGTATCGCGAAAAGCGCGAGCCAGTGTGGAAATGACAAGCCATACGTCATTGCGAGCCGCAAAGCGGCAAAGCAATCCCCAAGTTGCAACGAGATTGCTTCGTCGCAAACTGTGCTCCTCGCAATGACGTGATCACTCCTTTCTGATGGAGAGAATATTGACTCTTCCCAACCTCATCGAACTCTATCGCTATATGTTCTTTGCGCGCTTGATGGACGAGCGCATGTGGGATTTGATTCGACAAGGCAAAGGTCATTTTGCGGTGCCGTCATCGGGACACGAAAGTATTGCCGCGATTGCGTTCGCGCTCGACCAGTCGCGCGATTATCTCGTGCCGCATTATCGCGATCTTGCCGCGTTGCTCGCGTGGGGCGTCAGCGCGCGCGAAATATTTTGTCATTTTTTCGCGCGCGCGAACGATCCGATGAGCGGCGGTCGCCAAATGTTCGCGCATTGGGGACACGCGCGATTGCGCGTGCTTTCGGTTTCATCGCCGCAACCGAATCAAGTGACGCACGCGGTTGGCATCGCGTTCGCGGCAAAATATCGCGCGGAAAAATATGTGACATGGTGCGGCTTCGGCGAAGGCGGTTCATCGAAAGGCGACGTGCACGAGTCCATGAATTTTGCGGCGATTCACAAATTGCCGATTGTGTTTTGCGTGGAGAATAATCGGTACGCGATTTCGGTTCCGCAGAATTTGCAAATGGCGGTGGACGATGTCGCGCCGCGCGCGGATGGTTACGGAATGCCGGGCGTCGTCGTGGATGGCAGCGACCCGCGCGCGCTGTACGCCGCCGCGAAAAAAGCGGTTGACCGTGCGCGCCGAGGCGAAGGACCGACGCTGATTGAAATGAAATGTTATCGCTATCTCTCGCATACGAGCAACGATGATCACACGCGCTATCGCGCGAAAGAGGAAGTGGCAGCGGCGCGCAAAAAAGATCCCGTGATGATGTTCAAAAAAGAATTGATCAAAGAAAAAAAGTGGAGCGAG
>JACQEA010000368.1 GCA_016200825.1 Chloroflexota bacterium
AAATCAAATGTGCCGGGATTGTTTGGGGTGGAGGTGTTGATATAGAGCGCGATAATTCCCAGGAGCATAAAGACCGAGCCCGCGAGCGTGTACAGAAAAAATTTGATCGCGGAATATTGCGGACGATCTTCGGCGTGACCCCAGATCGCGATGAGAAAATACATTGGCACGAGTCCGAGTTCCCAAAACACGTAGAACAAAAAGAAATCGAGCGAAACGAAAACGCCTATCATTCCCGTTTCGAGCAGAAGAAACATGAAGAAAAATTCGCGGACGCGATCTTTGATGTTGAACTTGGAATAAAATAGTGAGAGCGTCGTGAGCAACGTGGTAAGCCAGACGAATGGAATGCTCAACCCATCTACGCCGACATGATAACGCACATTGATCGACGCGATCCACGTCGCGATTTCTTCAAATTGCATTTTGGGCGAATTGGGATCAAAGATCGAGAGCCACAAAATTGTCGCGAGCGCGAGCGGAATGAGACTCCACCCGATCGCAAAATTCTTGATCAGGTTATCTTTTCCTTTTGGGAAAAAGAGCAACCCCACCGCGCGCGCCCGGTTTGCATCGCGCGTAAACCGCCCGCAAATTCTTGCGTGAACGCGCCGACCTCGTTCACCAGTCCGTCCACGAAATTTTCGTCAATCCATTTATTGAAGCGCCCAAAGACGCGGCCGAACGCCGCCGCCAAATTCACCGTGCCATCCACCAGATATTTATCCAGCGCGGCATTGAGCGCGGCGAACGCAATCGTCGCACGCACAATCGTGGCGGAATAAATTTCGTCCGCGAAATATTTGTTGCGCAACAAAATCCAAACAGGACCGAGCAAACGACTCAACGGATCGCGCTCGCCCGCTTTCAACGGACGCAAACCGTACAACAACCATGCGAGTCCCAACCCCGCGACCGCGACGGCGACGGAAATTCCCGCCGCGATAAAATTGAATTCGGGTTTTTCTTCCGCGACAAACACTTGAAAGCCCGCGCCGAAAAATGGCGCGCCGACAAATCCGATCAACGTCGCGAACAGCGCGAGGATCGCGAGCGGAATCCACATCACCGCGGGCGATTCGTGCGCGTGATCGTGCGCGGCTTGATCGCGCGGCGCGCCGAAGAAGGTCAGAAAAATTTGGCGACCGGTGTACAGCGCGGTGAAAAACGCGGCGGCAGTTCCGCACGCGTACACAAACGCCGCGAGAAAATCGCCGCGTTGCAATTTTTCAAACGCGGCCGCAAGAATTTCATCCTTGCTCCAAAATCCCGCGAACGGCGGCAAGCCCATCAACGCGAACGCGCCGATGATGAACACGATGGTCGTGATGCCCATTTTTTTTCGCAAGCCGCCCATCTTCATCATATCGTTCGTGCCGATGCCGTGAATGACCGAGCCCGCGCTCAAAAATAATAACGCTTTGAAAAACGCGTGCGTGATCAAATGAAAAGTTCCAGCCGCGTACGCCGCGATGCCTAATGCCGCGACCATATAACCGAGTTGCGAGATCGTCGAATACGCGAGCACGCGTTTGATATCGTCTTGCGCGAGACCGATCGTCGCGGCGAACAGCGCGGTGAACGCGCCCACCATCGCGACTGCCGCCAGCGCGGGCGCGGCGGCAGGTGATTCGAATAATGGAAACATACGCGCGATTAAATAAACGCCCGCCGCAACCATCGTCGCCGCGTGAATCAGCGCGCTGACCGGCGTGGGACCTTCCATCGCATCCGGGAGCCAAACATGCAGAGGAAATTGTGCGGACTTGCCAATCGTTCCCCCGAGCAACAAAAATCCAATCACTGCCGCGGCCGGCAAACCCAATGTCGTGATGTCGTTGCCGAGCAACGCCAAATTTTTCGCGTCGAAAATTTTATCAAAGTCGAGCGTGCCGACCTTGATGTAAATCCAAATCATGCCGACGAAAAATAAAACATCGCCGATGCGCGTCGTGAGAAATGCTTTTTTCGATGCGTTCGTCGCGCGCACAACTTGCGCGTCGTCAATGTGATGCTCGTGCGAATCGCGAATAGACCAAAAGCCGATTAGCAAGTACGAACACAAGCCCATAATTTCCCAGAAGACAAAAAATTGCAACAGGTTCGAGGAAATCACCAAGCCCAACATGCCCGTCGCGAAAAGTGAAATGTACGCAAAGAATCGCGCATAGCGCGGGTCGTCTTCGCCGTGCGTTCGCATATAGCCGATCGAGTAAATAAAAATCATCAAGCACGTCGTCGTCACCATCGCGAGCGTCACGACGGAGAGCGGATCAATCAGCCAGCCCATCGTGAACGAGGATTGTCCCAAGGGCAACCAATTTATTTTCGCGATGAACGCGTGCTTGAGTAACTCTGCGCCTTGAGGCAACGCTTCCAATAAAATTCCATACGCGATCGCGAGCGCGCCGAAAATGCCGGCAATCGCCGTCCACGCGCTCAAGCGATGATATTTGCGCGTGACGAACACGATCAGCGTGAATGCGGCAATTGGAAAGAGAACGACAAGATACGCGAGATTGAACATCATCATCTCAAATATGCCAATGGATCAATGAGTCAACGCGCCAAATTGCATGATGATTGGCTTGATTGGATCATTGTTGCATTGGCTCATTGATTTACCCTTTCATCAAATTAACATCTTCCACGTTCACCGTATCGCGCGAGCGATAGATCGCGATGATGAGCGCGAGACCGACCGCGGCTTCGGCGGCGGCGAGTGTGATGACAAAGAGCGCGAAAATTTGTCCGGTCAAATCGAACGCGGGATTCGCGGGTTTCACATATCGCCAAAACGCGACGAGATTGATGTTCACCGCATTCAACATCAATTCGATGCCCATCAAAATCGCGACCGCGTTCCGCCGCGCGAGCGCGCCGAACAGTCCGATGCAAAATAATGCGAGCGCGAGAATGAGATAGTTGGAAAGTGGAATCATAAATCCCTTGAACGTCATTGCGAGGAGCGTTTTACGCGACGAAGCAATCTCCAAGTTACAATGGGA